>DATJOW010000145.1:0-12380 GCA_035506715.1 Candidatus Acidiferrum sp.
AATCCCGAGCGCGTCAATCCGCCGGACATTGACATTGATTTCGCCGACGACCGGCGCGCGGACGTCATCGAGTACGTCCGCGAAAAGTACGGTCGCGATTCGGTGGCGCAGATCATCACGTTCGGCACGATGGGCGCGAAATCCGTGGTGCGCGACGTGGGCCGGGTGATGGGCTTGAGCTACGGCGAATGCGACCGGCTGGCCAAGATGATTCCGTTCGACTTGAAGATGACGCTGGAAAAGGCGCTCAAACAATCGCCGGAATTCAAGGAGGCGTACGCGACCGAGGAGGTCACGCGCGAATTGATTGACACCGCGCTCATCCTCGAAGACCTCACCCGCAACGCCTCCGTTCACGCTGCCGGCGTCGTCATCGGCGACCAGCCGCTGGTGAACCTGCTGCCGCTCAAGCAGGACGAAAGCGGCACGCTGGTCACCCAGTACGCGATGAACCCGGTCGGTGACCTTGGCCTGCTGAAGATGGATTTCCTCGGGCTGAAAACGCTGACGGTCATCCGCAACACGTGCGAGATGGTCAAGCGCACGCACGGCATCGAAGTGCCCATCGACCACCTGCCGCTCGACGACCAGAAGACCTACGACCTGCTGAACCGCGCTGAGACGCTGGGCGTGTTCCAGTTGGAATCCGGCGGGATGCGCGACCTGTGCCGCAAGTTTCAAATCAGTTCGGTCGAGCACATCACCGCATTGGTGGCGCTGTACCGGCCCGGCCCGATGGAGCTGATTCCGGAATTCATCAAGCGCCGCCATGGGGAAATTGAGATTCAATACGAGCACCCGTTGCTCGAGCCGATTGCGCGCGAGACCTACGGCATTTTGATTTACCAGGAGCAGGTGATGCAGGCGGCGCAGGTGCTGGCGGGCTTCACGCTCGGCAGCGCCGATTTGCTCCGGCGCGCCATGGGCAAGAAGAAGCCGGAGGAAATGGCCAAGCAACGCGCCGTCTTTGTCAAAGGCTGCGCCGAGAAGAACAAAATCCCCGCGGCGAAAGCGAACGAGATTTTCGATTTGCTCGAAAAATTCGCCGGGTACGGCTTTAACAAGTCGCACGCCGCCGCCTATGCCATCGTCGCCTACCAGACCGCCTATTTAAAGGCGAACTACCCGGTTGAATTCTTCTGTGCCATGATGACCAACGACATGGCGGACACGGCCAAGTTGAGCCAGTACATCAACGAGGCCCGCGCGTTCGGCATCGAGGTGCTCGGGCCCGACGTGAACGAAAGCCAGGTGCATTTTGCGCCGGCCCGCGAAGGCAAGTCGATTCGGTTCGGCCTGGCCGCCATCAAAGGCGTCGGCGAAGCGGCGGTGGAGACCATTTTGAAGGCGCGCAACGAAGGCGGAAAATTCAAATCGTTATCGGATTTGTGCGAACGGGTGGACGGCCGCACGGTGAACCGGAAAATTCTCGAAGCGCTCATCAAATCCGGCGCCTGCGATGCCTTCGGCCAGACGCGGGCGACGTTATTCGCCCAAATCGAGCGCACGCTGGCCCGGGCCGCCAGCATCCTGTCCGACCGCCAGAAAGGGCAAAGCTCGTTGTTCGGCGCGCTGGAGGAAAAGTCGCCGCCGATGCCTGATTCGATCAGCAACCTGCCCGAATGGCCGCAGCATGAGCTGCTGGCGCACGAAAAGGAATTGCTCGGATTTTATGTCACCGGACACCCGCTGACGCCGTACGTGCCCCTGCTTGAGAAATACGCGCTGTCCAACACGGCGCAGCTCGCTGAACTGGCAAACCGCAGTCTTACCCGCATTGGCGGCCTGATTGCTGCGGTGCAAAACGGCGTGTCCAAAAAGAGCGGCAAACCTTATTCGATGGTCACGCTGGAAGATCTGGAAGGTTCGGTGCAGGTGCTCTGCCTGAGCGAGAACTATGAGAAATACCGCGGCTTGCTGGCACCCAACCGGGCCATCCTGGTCATCGGCGAGGTCAACACCGGCGACGACCGGCCGAAAATATTCCCGCAGGAAATCCTGCCGCTGGAGGATGCCCCCAAGCGCTTCACCAAACAGGTCCACCTGCGGCTGCACACCGCGCACGTGAAACCGGAGCAGCTCGAATCCGTGCGCGAGCTGGTGGCGGCACATCCGGGCAAATGCCCGCTGCTGTTGTGCTTCATGCGGCCCGGCGGCGAAGTGGTGTTCGTGGACACGAACGAACGGTTCGGCGTCACCCCTTCTTTGAAGTTGCAGCAGGAAGCGGACGCCCGGTTCGGCGAAGACACTTACTACGCGAAGGTCGACACCAGCCCGCCCGAGCGCGCTCCGCGCCGGTGGGAACGCAGAAACGGCTACAACGGCGGTGAGGAATGAAAGTGATCGGCGGCGCCAAGAAAAACATTGTCATTTTTGGCCGGCCCGCAAAAGAATAGCGCAATGCTTGCCGAACTCCTGCTTCGATTCATCGAGTTCGCCGTGCGAACGGTGGTCCTCCTGGGATTGCTTTGGGTGATGACCCGGTTCCAGCGGTTTAATCGCAAGTATGAATATCGCTCGCTGAGGCTGGTGGGAGCGGCGATCCTCGCCAGCGCGGTGGACCTGGTTCCTTACGCGGGCCATTTTCTGGCCGTACCTGTCCTGTGGGTCAGCGTCAAAAAAATCACCCGGGCCGACTATTTTGAAGCGTTCTGGACCATCGCCGTTGCCTATGGACTCGTCCTCGGGGGGAACGGGCTGTGGCTGGGTCCGCTGATGGGCCATTGGCAGGCGCACAAAAATAATCCTCTGGAGGCCATCCGCCGGCCAAAGTGGCTGGAACGTGTCGCTCCCGCTCCCTCGACAACGACAAATCTGCAGGCGCCCGATACCAATCCACCCGTCCTGCCGACCAACGCCTCCTCCCCACAGTCAGCCGGGAACCATGCGCCCGCGGCTGCGCCCCGGCCTGCATCCGGTTCGGTTGCGGCCGGTAACCTGCCGGGGGCCGCCCCGGCTCAAGCACCGCAAAACATGCCTACGAATTCGGCGCTGAATTCGCCTCCGCCGGCGAAGCCCCTGGTCAACGCGGCGAAATATATTTCAGTGAAGGGCGTTACCCGCAACGGCGCCAATTCGGCCGTGTCCATCCAGAGTGGCGCCAAGGTCTATACCGTGTTTCTGGAGGAAGCGGTCTTGATGCAGACGCCCGAAGGGCCCGTTTCGGTCCGCTTTGCCGAACTGGAAACAAACTCATTGACTTTGGAGATCAACGGAGTTCCGGCAAAATATCAAATTCGCTGACCTGTCACCGCCGGGTCAGTGACGCCACCGCAGCAGCCGCAAGGCGTTGCCGATGACAATCAAGTCCGATGCTCCCATCGCCGCCGCGCATAAAATCGGGCTGATGAATCCCAGCGCCGCCAGTGGCACCCCCAGGGCGTTGTAAAAAAATGCCCAGAACAGGTTCTGTTTGATGGTCCGCAACGTCGCGCGCGCCAGGCGGAGCGCCTCGGGCACGGCTTCAATTTCCGACTTCAACAGAACGATGTCTGCCGTCTCACGTGCCAGGTCGCTGGCGCGACTCACCGCGATACCCAGATCGGCCTGCTCCAGCGCCGGCGCGTCGTTGAGGCCGTCACCCACAAAGGCCACTCGTTCGCCCTGTGCCTGGAGCCGTTTCACAAATTCCGCTTTTTGTTCCGGCTGGACCTCGGCAGCGACGTTTCGCGCCTCGATGCCGGTTTCCCGCGCGATGCCGGCCGCCGTCATAGCCTGATCACCCGTAAGCAAAAATGTTTTCACCTGGTGCCGCTGCAAGTCTTCAACCACGGCGCGCGCCCCGGGTTTGACGGTGTCTTTGATCGCAAACAGGCCCGCGAGGGATTGGTCAACCGCCAGGCCGACAATCGTCGCCCCCTGTCCAGACCACTCGGCGATGAACTTTTCGCCCGCGGCCAGATTCACGCCGATTTCCTTGAACCAGCGCAAGGAACCCAGACGGGCGGTTGAGAGTTGGATTTTTGCCTGGACCCCGCAGCCATGGATTTCCCGCCAGTCCGTCACGGCGACTGCCTCTGCCGGGGTTTTGGCGATCACCTGGCTGAGGGGATGGGTCGAGTGCCGGGCGAGGGCCGCTGCCAGGTCATGGACGGTGGACTTTGGGGTTTGGATTTCCTGGATTTCCGCCACCACCGGCCGGCCCGCCGTCAGCGTGCCGGTCTTGTCAAAGACGACTGCAGTGACTTGGCCCGCTTTTTCCAGCGCCACGCCGTCACGAATCAAAATGCCGCGGCGTGCGGCGGCGTTGGCCGCAGCCATGATGGCCGCCGGCGTTGCCAGACCCATCGCGCAGGGACAGGCGATGATCAGGACGGCCGCCGCGATGACGAACGCGGCCGCCGCGCCGGCTGGCGCCGTTGCGGGCCAGAGAAACGGCGCGAGCAAGCCGTGCAGGTGTACGGCGGATTGCGGCGCCAGCCCCCACCAGAGCGCGGCGGCGAGGGCAGTGGCCACCACTGCCGGTACGAAAACGCTGCTGACGCGGTCCCCGAGACGCTGAATGTCAGCGCGACTGGTTTGGGCGCGTTGCACGGCGGCAATGATGTGGGCCAGGGCGGTGCTTTCGCCGGTGGCGGTCACGCACATCACCAATCGGCCGTTTAAATTCGCCGTGCCCGCATAAAGTTCCCTCCCGGGTTGTTTATCCACGGGGAGGGATTCGCCGGTCAGCATGGCCTCGTCCACGGCCGACCGACCCTCGGTGACCACGCCGTCCACCGGAATCCGGTCGCCGGGCCGCAAGGCAACCCGGTCCCCGATTTTCAATTCTGCCACGGGGACTTCCATTTCGGATTGCGGGTTGTGAATGGCGGATTCCGAAAAGGTCAGCGTTTTCAGATTGGCGAACCGGTCTGGCGAACTCCGGCTTCTGGCTTCCGGCGTCTGAATTTTCCGCGCGGTAGGCGGGGCGAGTTGCATCAATTGTTTCAGCGCACCGGAGGCGCGCCGGCTCACGCGGGCCTCCAACCAATGCCCCAGGCTGATGAGGGAAATGATGGCGGCGGCTTCCATGAAATAAAGATGTTCTCCCGGGTGGCTCAATAGTGCCCACGCGCTGTAGCCGAAGGCGGTGGTCGAGCCGAGTGCGACCAGCGTGTCCATGTTGGACTGGCCGACTTTGAGCTGATTCCACGCGCCGCGGTAAAATTGCGCCCCGGCAAAAACCTGGACCGTGCCGGCCAGCGCGAACGACAGCCATTGAAACCACGGGACGGACGCGAGGCCCAGGGCCCATTCGCCCATCATCAACGCCGCGGTGACGGCCACACCGAGCCAGAGATTCATCTGCCAGCTGTGCGGGCCGACGACGCTGCCGCCGGAACCGTCCATCGGCATTTCTCTTGCTTCGTAGCCGGCGCTATGGATGGCCGTGATGAGGGCGGGAATGTCCTGGTCGGCATCCGCTTGCCAATGAACAGTGGCGCTTTGGGCTTCCAGCACTACCGCCGCACTGCGCACGCCGGGAACCCCCTGAAGCGCCGCGGTGACGTGCCGCGCGCAGTTTGGGCAGGTCATGCCGCTGACTTGCAGGTTCGTCATGGCAAGATCTTATCGCGAGGCGGGAACTTTGTCGAACCGGGTCAGGGCCGGCCGGCGGGTGCTCCCTCCCGGGGGCTCAGTGATGCAACCGGAAATTTTGCACCCGGTTGGTGGCGGGGCGGTGGTCTGCCAGGCCCGACGATTTCAAGTCAGGTTCACCACCAGAAACCAAAGGTGTAACTGTAGCTGGAACTGATGCGGCAAACCATCACGTTAAACTTTTCCCATTCAGCATGGGAGTCCAGATACAGGACATTGCCCCCGGCAGGTTTTTTGCCATTCAGGTGCGGACTGGTGTGGTGAATGCCCGTGCCCCCCACGGCGTCATCCCAGTGATAACCCTTCATGTTTCCCGGGTCGGAACTGGTTTCCCCCGCCGCGGTAATGGTGGCGCAGGCGCCCAACGGCCGGTCCGAGGGGCGTGGCGCGGGCAACTTCCCCAATCCCATATAACTGCTTTGATTTGTGTCCCAGGAATTGAAAGGTCCCGGAATGGTCGTCTGACTCAGCTTAAGATTGGCGTTCGTCGGCATCAGCGCGCCAATGCCCGGAAAAGTCATGGCGTAACCGATGACACGAATTTGAGTATTCCCGAAATTCCATAACGACGCGTTTACATCCTCGCCCAATTTCCATGCCGTTCCGGGGTCATAAAAAGACTTCCAATTGCTGAGGCCGCCGCTGGTGGCAAAATTGTCGCAGGTGCTCCTTGAGACATCCCACAAATTATAGGAAACCGCGGGATTCTGGATCGGCAGCTTGTCGTCGAATTCCCCGGCATACACGATTATCGCAACGCCAAACTGTTTGAGGTTGCTGAGGCTCTGAATGCGTACGGCTCGATCCCTGGCCTTCGCCAGGACCGGTATAAGCAGGGCGGCCAGAATGGCGATGATGGCGATGACCACCAGCAATTCGATCAAGGTGAAGCCCGCCGGCCGCGGGTTCGGCACACCGCGCGGTGGGCGCGTGCCGGGATTCGGAGTCGTGCAATACACGTCCATGGTAACTCATTTCCATCCCAGCTCCTCGCCCTTTCCCGCCGTGGGGGGCGAGTCCCGGGAGACAGCCAGCTGGCGATTTCAGTTTGTGCTTGCTCCTACCTAGCACCGAAAGTGGGTCTTTGGTATAGGTATGAATACTCATAGATTACGACGGGCCCCGGCAGAACCAACCGAAGGCCGGCAAGATCACTTGGGGTTTACTCGTTTTTATCAATAAAGCGAAATGGACCCACGTCAACAAACCCTTCACCAGGATTGGGATTAAAACAGAAGATGGCAAACTGCTCGCCTTGAAATGTTCCCGTCCGCCAATCGAACGCCAGCGGGAATTCACCGCCGAGCGCCGTCCAGTCCTTTCCCTCCAGGCGGTACGAACAAATTCCTTTACTCCGGATGAAATCCAGGTCCGTGCGGAGATAGATCTCCCCGGCTTGAATTGCCTCCGCGGCGACGCGGGTTTCGTTCGTGCCGTGATCCACGAAAACCTCCATGCTCAAGAAGAGTTTGCCGTCGCTGCCCCGATTGACGGCGATGTGTCCGTTGACCTTGCCGAGCGTGCCGAACCCGCAAACGTCGCCTGGCTGGAGATGGCTCAGATCGAATTTCACTTCACCGCGGCTCCACGGGCCCTGTCCCTTTTGCGTGAACGTATTCCGCGCGGACCAGAAATTCGTCGCTCCCGTCGGCTTGAGGCGGAGAAAACCCGGGCGCTCGGTGAGCGACCAGCGCGAGTTGTCCGGATTGTGATTCCATTGCCATTGCCGCCCGAGGGCGGGGGAGTGGAAGTCGTCGGTCGTTGCCGGCTGGCAAATCGGTTTTCCTTGGATCGGTTTGCGCGCGGCGGCGGGAACTCTTCCCGGCGCCTCCGGCGTGCCCCAAACCGGCCAGTGGTTTGTCCAAAAAATTGGGCAGAGATAAGTCATCCGGCCGATCGCGCCGCAGTCCTTCATCACGAAACCGTAATCGCTGCCATCCGGCAAATCCACAATGGCGCCCTGATGGCCGCCGGTGCGGTCGTCAATTTGGGCGATGGTTTCCCACGGCCCAAACAGGTTCGTCGCGCGGGAGCAGGTCAACCCAAGCCGCGCGGGAACAGCGTTGAACAAGTAATACCACTCCCCACGCTTTACCAGTTTCGATCCCTCCGCGCCTTTGTTAAAATGGATTTTTCGCGCGTCGACGACCTGCGAAAAATTCGAGTTCAGCGTCAGCAACGTTTCCGTCCCGTCCCAACCGCCGGACGTGGCAATGTAGCCGGTCCCGTTAGTCTCAATGAACAGGCCCGGATCAAACGCCGCGCGGTCCAGCTCATGAAATGGCCACGGGCCTTGAATGGTTTTGGAGTAATAAATCCGGGTGTTTTGGCCCACCGGCGTCACGGCAACGTAAAAGGTTCCGTTGAAATACCGCAAGCTGGTGGCAAACAGACCGCCCCGGTAAGCGCCGCCGTCCTTCAAATCGTATCGCGGGTTGCCATCGAGCCGTGGGATGACGTGGCCGGCCAACCCCCAATTGACCAAATCCTTTGAGTGCAGAATCGTGATGCCCGGCACGTTGACAAAAGTCGAGGTGGAAAAGTAGAAATCGTCGCCCACCCGGATGATGTCCGGATCCGGGTAATCGGCATAAAGCGGCGGATTGGTGAAGGTGCCGTCGCCGTTGTCCGACTGCCAGGCCTGAACGGCGGTCGCCAGAAGGCATGCGATGCTGAACTGCGCGATCATTCTTGTAGCATTCACGGGCGTTTCATCTTGAACGGGTTTCTGTAGGGGAATGAAAATTCAGAAATGCCCGGAGGCGCTCATGTCATTGGGCTGACTTGAGGTTCCGGGAAAGAAAATCTTCCATCAACCGCCGGCTTTCCGCGTTGTGAAATTCCGGCCCCTCGTGGCCCGCGCCGGGAATCGTTTTCATGGTCACCTCGACCCCGGCGTCAATCAGGGCCTTGGCCAGAATGATGCTCTGCTGCAGCGGAACGAGCTGGTCATTGTCACCGTGCAGGATCAGGAACGGAGGGTCGCCCTTGTCAACGTAGGTCAACGGATTCGCCGTCCTGGCCAAATCGTGTTTTTCCTGCACCGGGCCGCCCAGGAGATGGGACTCGGGAGAATTCGCGGCATCGTGCTGGATCATGCTGCGCGGCCCGGACTGCTGGGCCATGAGCGTGACATCGGTCGGACCGAACCAGTCCACGACGGCCTGCACGCGGCTGGAGAAATTGGTGTTGCCCAAATCGCCTTCCATTTCCGTCACGTCGCCGCTGGTGCCGATAAAGGCCGCCAGATGTCCGCCAGCCGAGTCGCCGCCGACGCCAAAGTGGTCGGAGTCAAGGTTGTATTTGGCCGCGTTGGCCCGGAGAAAACGGATGGCTGCCTTGCAATCGTAAGCCTGCGCCGGCCAGATGGCGTCCTGGGAGAAACGATACTGGATGCTGGCAACCGCAAAACCCTTTTTCACCAAGTACAACACCGGCGGGCTGGCCTGGCTCCCGGCCATCCAGGCGCCGCCGTGAATCCAAATCATCAGCGGCCAGGGCTTGGCGGAAGGCTGCTCGGGCAGGAAAAGGTCCAGAACCTGATGGGCATGGCCATGTTCGACGTACGGAATGTCTCGCTCCGCTTTAACGCCGGCGGGCAAGGACGCGGGAAGGCCAAAGCCTCCCGGACGGCTGCGAGGCGCGGGATAGGCCGGAGGATTGGTGGCGGCTGGCATTTGCCCAATCGCCTGAACCGCGATCAGGAACGACGCGAAGGCCAGCACAATTCTCCCGGCCGTGACCGTCGTTAGCGAAACGGAAAGTTGCATCATTTTGCGGTTCATGATTTGGAGAGGTTTACATTCAATTCATGCCCTTGTTTGGCAAAAGCTCGTAGATACTCACGCTGAAACGCGGAAGCGTAAGAGAACCAGGCAGCGAATTGATCGGCGAACTGCTGACAACCGGGTTTTGACCATTGGCCTCGGCGGACGCGAGCCGCCACAGTGTGCCTTTGCCGGATAGACGCGCCCCGGCAATGTTGAATTTGAGTGCTTGTTCAGTGTCGGTCGGATTGAGCACAGCCACGGTGAGAGTGCGCCGGTCCTCGGTCCAGGCAGCAACCACATCCAGCGGGAAGGTATCGCTGCCGGCGTTGACCACGGGCTGCTCGCCGCCGGGCGGGTCGGTCGGTTTGGGCTGGGGCGAGTCGCCGGAAACCTCGACCGGGATGGATCCGAAATGGTCGCGATAGATTTTGAAGACAAGGCCGTTAGCATTCAACGAGACATTGGTTCCATCGCGGGCAAGCAGCGAGGTGGCAAAGGTGTAGGCCGCCATTTGCATGACATCCGAGTGCCGGAACATCTCGTGGAAAACCCAGGCGTAGGATGGGTAAGTCGGATATTTGCCATTCCCGGTGTACGCCCACTCGTCAACGTTCAACGGTTTGGGATGCGCGACGAGTTGCGGCAACACTTTTTCATATTCCTTGTATTCCTCGTATTTAATGCGGATATGATTGGCCGGGCGGCGCATCCAGTCCGTGACGGGTTCATTAAGATCATTCGGCACCTGCTTGCCCTCGGCGAGGCTGAAGTGAGTGTTGCCGTAGTTGTAGAAGTGTTCGCTGATGAGGTCGAAGTTGTTGAAACAATTGGAGAGCAGTCCGCCCGTCCAATCGCCGGGCGAAAGATAGGGTGGGATGAGGTTGGTGCCGAAGCGGAGCGACTGCTTCGAGCCGGTCATGGTGTCCGGCATGGCGCCGCTGGCGATCAGGATGATGCCGGAGTCCGCTTTCCTCATGGCTTTGGCGAACAGGTTGTGCTTGTGCTCGAACTGCGTCAGCGCCATGGCGCCATATTGCCAGTCGCCCCAGGCTTCGTTGCCAATCCCCCAGAACTTGATGTGGTACGGCTCGGGATGGCCATTGGCGGCCCGCAGTTTGCCCATGGGCGTGGAGGCGGGGCCGTTCGCATACTCGACGAGCTGAGCGGCAGACCAGGCGTCGCCGAAGCCGGCATTGACAGTGATGTAAGGTTCGACGCCGAGGAGTTTGCACAGGGTCATGAACTCATCGGTGCCAATATCATTCGGTTGGACCGCTCGCCAGACCGGGTCCCAGACAGGCGGGCGTCTATCGGGGTCGCCGATGGCGTCGCGCCATTCGTGCGCGGAAACAAAGTTGCCGCCGGGGACACGGTAAACGCCGGAACGAAGGCTCTTGAGAACCGCGATGGCATCCCGACGGAAACCGTTCAGGTTATCGGCGGGCATGAGCGAAACCGCGCCGATATGGAAGGAGCCGTCGCCCCTGCCGGTGATTTCGAATTGGGCGGGACCGGATTTTTCAGCTTTGAAGGAGAACGTAAATTTCCTGTAACCCTTGCCCAGCTTGCCGAGCGCAACCGTCTGACGCACGGCATCCGCGTTGGTGCCCCAAACGATACTGATCGATACCTTGGCGCTGGAATCACCTGCCAATTGAACCCGGCCGTTGTAAATTTCGCCTTGCGTGAAGTTGAGGCCGGTTTGACGAAGGCCGCGTGGCTCAGACCCCGCCAGTTTGATCAACGGCGTATGCTCACCCACGAAGGGACGGTTGGTGTCCATGACGACGGAATCGTTCGGGCCAACGGGATTCCACCGTCCGGGTCCGATGCCGCGCCTGCGGTTTCCGCCGAATCCGCCTTGGTTGGAGTTCGCGTCGTCAGCAGGTTTGGGAGCGACGGCGTAAAAGAATTTTCGGTCGTCGAGCATCTCGCTCCACAGGCTGCTGTAAATGAGGTTGCCGATGTGTTCGAGGAACTGGCCGTAAACATAAGGAGAAATGGGCGGGCCGGCTTTCGAGGCATCGATGGTGGCGTTGACCGGCTGACTGGCCACGGGCGTTTGAGCCCCGGCCGAGAGCGCGGTGAGGAGGAGGAAGAGGTAGCAAGGTGTTTTCATGGCTGAGTCGTCTGGTAGAAGCCTTTGCCGAATCACTGAAAGATGTTTTGCAGGAACCAATACAGATTGTTTCTCCATTCGGTCGCGTCGTGGGTGTTTCCATCCACGTTCCAGACGTGCGGTACACCCTTTTCCTTCAGATACGCATGCACGCCCTGGCTGATGCTGATCAAACCGTCCTGGTTGCCGCAGGAAATCCAGAGCAACTTCAATTGGTTGGTTACCGCAGCCGGATCAGGGACGAGTTCCGCCGGCGGTTTGGTGTTTGGCGCCGACGAGAAGCCGCCGATCCAGGCAAAGGTGTCGAGGTGGGCCAGCCCGAAGTTCAACGACTGGCCACCGCCCATGGAAAGTCCGGCCAAGGCGCGGTTCTCCCGGTTGGGGTAGGTGCTGAAGCGCGACTCGATGGCAGGGATGACGTCATCCAGCAGGTCGCGCTCGAATTTCGCGAAGGCGGGCGCCGTCGCAAACACATTGCCCACGGCGCGGTCGTTCTTTTGCGCGCGGCCATTGGGCATCACGATGATCATGGGTACGGCCTTGCCGTCGGCGATCAGATTGTCGAGCACGATATCCGGCGTGCAGAAACGTTCCCACTCGGTTTCGTCACCGCCGATGCCGTGCAACAGGTAGAGCACGGGATACTTTTTTCCGCTTGAGTAGCCCGGCGGCGTATAGACCTGCATCTTGCGTTTGGTGCCGACGGTCTTTGAATCGTATTCGATCATCTCCAGCCTGCCGTGGGGGATGCCGTCTCGTTTCGCGGCAAAACCGGCGGGTGGATCTTCAAATGCCTGCTTGTCATCCGGCCCAAGCACAATGGGCCGACGAAATGCGGCCCGCGGTTCCGGTGGCGAATTCGTTGAAACCGACTGGGCGGTCGCTGCGGCTACAACGTTCGTCGCCGTGGC
>DATJOW010000146.1:0-3700 GCA_035506715.1 Candidatus Acidiferrum sp.
TTTGAGCGTGGTATGGCCATTCGGAGATTACAGAGAAGTTTGGTTTTCATTTTAAGTGCCTTGCAAGCCATTACCATCTGAGGTTCTTCCTTTGAAGAGCGCCACACTCGCCCCGGGCGCAGGCCGTCTCGCCCCGGCGGGCTCGCGGCCCGAACGGGGCGCCGGGTAGTGGAGAGAGTCCAAGAAGTACTTGTCACGAGGACTTCGGAAGTCTTCCGTATTTCTTGCGGTCTTCATCGCACGGGCATAAGGCGCGCAGATAATGCCAGTTGTAGATCCCGTAATCGTGGCCGTCCTCCCAGACGATGGTCAGGGCATAGGAGCCGACGGCTTTGACGTTGTTGATGCGCGTCATCGCTGAATCTTCCAATTGAACATCGAACACTTCGGGATCCGGCTCGGAGCTCATGTTCTCGTGCCCGCCGCGGCAGGAGGCGCAGGGACAGGCCGCGCGCAAAAGTCCGAACGGGTAAACGCTGACGTGCCCATCGTCCCAGTTGAGGGTGAACTCGCGGGTCTTTTTGTTGACAGTAATGTTGGTTGGTTTTTCAGACATATTGCTCTCCTCCCTCACCCCGACCCCTCTCCCGGAGAGAGAGGGAATGGGCATAGGGAAATTTGGATGGTTGATACAGCGAATGGGGCGGGAGGACCCCGCCCCTACTTCCTCACTCTTTATCCCTCGCCCGATGGGCGAGGGAAATTCAGGGGGAGGGTACAGCTGCCAGATAATTTGCGGCAGCCCAGCCAGCGCGCGTGCTATCGTACGGTGCCACCAGATACCACCAGGTATATCCGTCGGCTTGCTGGGGGCCGTCCTTTACCAGAAACGTCTCCGAGTCTTCACCGCGGAAAACAGTATTGCTATTGAGACCCGGGTCGGAACGGATCCGCAGACCGTCTGTGCCGGTGCCATTGATCTTGACATAGGTGTTGATGGCAATCTGGTTCGGCTGTGCCGTCAGTGAAGCGGAAAGACCTGGGTTGATGGTCGGCGTGGGAATTGGGATGGTGGGAGTGGGGAGGGGGATGACCGTCAGGTTCGCGGCGGCAAAGCCCGCCGTCGAGGATTGATGCGGACGCAGGGTTTGAATCCCGATCCAGGTGGCGATCAGGAGCACTCCGGCGCAGGCAAACGCTCCAAGGGTCGTCCAAATGTTAATAAGATTTCTTTGGTTCATGGCAAAAGAAAAAATCCCAATCCCAGGATTAGGTAAACCGCCAATAAGCCTGCACCTTCGAGCCAGGTTGATTCGCCGTCGGAGGAAACAAGCGCCGACACGACCACCGCCATCAGCACAGCCAGCAGTTCGAAGCGGTTGAAGACCAACTGCAACGGATGACCGAGCAAAAGGCTGATGAAAACCAACAGCGGGGCGACGAACAACGCGATTTGCAGGCTCGATGAGGTTGCGACTTCAACGCTCAGCTCCATTTTGTTCTTGAGCGCCAGCTGCACCGATACAAGATGCTCGGCGACATTGCCAATGATCGGCACGAGGATGATGCCAAGGAAGAATTCCGAAACGCCCAGGCTCGCGATCACGGCCTGGGTCGCATCCACGAGTGTTTCGCTCAACCACAGCACTCCGAGGGTCGCCAGCGACAGGATGATGAGTGATTGACCCACGGTCCAGCCGGGCAGATCGCTTTTTGATAATTGCTGCGAGAGCGGGCTTTCTTTAACATTCGAGGCTTCCATCAGGCCAAGAGCATACAACACGATCATGATGATTGCAACGCCCATGCTCAAGGCCTCGACCTTGGGATTGCCTTCCGTTCCAATGGCCTGGCTCCAGGCCGACGGAATGATCAGAGCAACGACCGCCAGCACCAGCAATATGGAGTTGCGGCCGGCGCTGCGCTTGTTGAAGGTCTGCACGCCATGTCGAAGCCCGCCGGTCAGCATTGCAAATCCCAGGACGAGCAGGAGGTTGCCGATGATCGAACCGGTGATCGAGGCTTTGACCAGTTCGATCAATCCCGCTTTGACGGCGGCGATGGTGATGATCAATTCCGCGGCGTTGCCAAAGGTGGCATTCAACAATGCGCCGAGGCGCGGGTTCGTATGGGAAGCAAGGTCTTCCGTCGCTGTGCCGATGTAGGCGGCCAAGGGTACGATACCCAGGGCTGCACAGACAAAGATGACGGCCGGCAGCCAATGGAAAAGCTGCGCGGCGAGAGTCAATGGAAGAGCCGCGAGCAAGAAGCTCCACGGATTGCCTGCGATGAATTCTTTGAAGCGTTTCATTCCCGTTGTTCTTTCAGTAATTTTATCGCTTTTGACGGAACAATGACCCTCAAGGCCTGCTTTTGAATTTGTATCTCCGCCCTGTTTCCACCGAGCAAGGGTTCGCCGTCCACATGCATCGAAAAGGCCGTGTCCGATTCCACACGCACCGAGTGGAAAGGCAGCCGCCGTGCCTGGTCGCTGGATAAATGGCGGCCCGAAAACAGGTCCACAAAGTGGCGAAGGGCAACGGCGACGTTGTCGCCGCTGAACAGCCACATATCCATCTCGCCATCATCCACATAGGCGTTTGGTGAAAGCACGGCAATGCCCCCGATATAACGCCGTATGTTGGTGGCGACCGCCAGCAGAAAGTGCCCGTCCAGACGTTGATTGTCCGCCCAAACACGCAGGTCCATGCCGTGCCAGATGGCAGCATTCCAAACCGTCGCGGCGGCATATTGCGGCACGGAAAGATATTTGGCGAAGCGCGGGCGCGGCTCCATTTGATTGACGGCAATCGCATCCAGCCCGCCGATGCCGGCCCATAACAAAAACACCTGCCCGTTGCAAACCCCGACATCGACGCGGTAGGTTTTTGAATTTACAAGCATGCGGGCGTTCTGTTGCAGCGCCCGGTTATGAAGCCAATCGAAAACCGGAATGCCCACTTCAGCCGCCCAAACGTTCATCGTACCCGCCGGCAGGACTGCCAGTGCGGTTTCGGAATTCATCAACCCGCTGGCGACCTGGCCCACGGTTCCATCTCCGCCGATGGCAAACACCGCATCATATTTCTCGAGGGCGGCCTGGTGCGCCACTTGGGTGGCATGACGTCCGCTCAGGGTTTCCACAACTTCGATTTGCCAGCCGGATGATGTGAGCGGGCGGATGATGCCGTGCACAAACGGCCGAACCGGCACGCGTCCCGCGGCGGGATTATAGAGAAGCAAACCTTTGCGCATCAGCAGATTATAACCTTGCCCTACCTTCGGAGCCTCGTGGCTCCGAAACAGCCAATGACGGCATGAAGCCGTCTTGGCTAGCCACCGCGCGGTTGATGCCGGGTGGGGTCAGGTGAGGGGGACGGGATGTTATAATTTCTTCGATGTCCGAAACAGAACAGGGCCACCTGCTGCTGAACCGCTATCAGTTGCTGGAACAATTTGCCTCCGGCGGCATGGCGGAGATTTATCGCGCGCGGGATCTCATGTTGAGCCGTACCGTTGCCATTAAGGTATTGCGCGAGGACCATACCAAGAATCCCGATTTCGAAAATCAATTCCGAAATGAGGCGCGGTCGGCGGCCAATCTATCCCATCCGAACATAGTGACCGTCTATGATTTCGGCAACGACAACGGCCAACTATTCCTCGTGATGGAGCTGGTTCCCGGCAAGGACCTGAAATCCCTGCTTCGCCAGCGCGGCCGCTTCACGGTCGAAGAATGTATTCCGCTGATGATCCAGGC
>DATJOW010000147.1:0-13263 GCA_035506715.1 Candidatus Acidiferrum sp.
TGTTGGCTGCTGGAGTCTGTGCTTCAGTGGCAAGAGTCTTGAATGCTCCCAAACCGATTATTAACTTGGCGGGGGTTTATGGGTTTGCTCTCGGGGGAATCAACGACATCATTCCTTGGATTGAATATCACCGGGGAAAAGCTCCGATGTGGAGTCCGCTTTACCACTACTGGCATCACTGGAATAACTGGCAGGTCCTTGGCCCAACGGCGTTGCATTGGGCAGTGGACTTGCTCTTCCACAAACGCCAAGGCGGATGGGTCTCATACGCCTGGGCTTTGGAGATTGGATTCTAGATGGTTGCTGCCGTCTTGATCTGGGACGTTTTCTTTAAAAGGAGCAAGCTGGAAGCGCATCTCCCCGTTCCGGATTCTTGACCCCTTCGCGGTATACTTGGACGCATCTTGGACAGCCTGCACCGGACGATTGCCGGCGCCCAGGTTCTGCCCGCAAGCTGGACGTCGAGTGCCCGCGTCACAACGGGTCGTTTATAGCAAAGGCGTTTGCGCCACCCATCGGCTACCACCAAATCAGGCCATTGACGAAAGCGGGTCGCCCTGAGGAAACTCCGCGGGAAACATCTTGATTCACGTCCCATGGGATTGCTCATTCGATACACCTGCTGTCTGGCCATGCTGACCATCACCATGGCAGCGGCCGTCGCTGCCGAAGCACCGCAGCCCGCCTTCAATGTTCAACTCGCCGGCGTCAAGTTCGATTACCCCGGCGCCGAGCACTGGGCCGAAATCGAGCGCCCCGATGGCAATCGCCTGTGGGCCTTTGCCATTTACACCGGCAAGGACGCCTGGACGGTTCCAGTTCCGGCTGACCGGCCCGGGACGTATCGGCTCCTGCGCGTCGAAAGCCGCCAGGGCGAAACGCGCGCGGACGACACCCTGACCAAGTGCTCGCCGGACAAGTTGGAGGTCAAGCCGGCTCAAACCGTTAAGCCGCCCGAGCCGGTCAAACCGGACTTGGTGGATGCCGGCGAGTTCAAAACTTTTTTTGCTGCTGAAGAACCCTGGTGCGTCAACGACCACACATTTGTTCAGGGACCGGACAAGACCTGGCACCTGTTCGGCATCACCCATCCGAAGCCGCTCGTGTGGGACAAGGATCCCGGGCACCAGCTGGCGCATGCCACCGCCAAAACGCTGTTGCAGGCGCCCTGGGAGGCCCAACCGCCGGCCGTGACGCGCGATTGGGAGAAGTACCGGGAGTATCTGCTGTGGGCGCCCTACGTCCTGCGCCACGAGGGGACGTTTTACATGTACGTGTGTGTTGGCGACAAGGACACGCACCGGTATCGCATCCACCTGCTCACGTCTCCCGATCTCAAGACGTGGACGCGCAGCCCGGCCAATCCGGTTCTGGTGGACGGGTTCGACGCGCGGGATCCCATGGTGATGCAGGTGGGTGATCAGTGGGTGCTCTACTACGCCGCCAACACCACCCCCGAAGGCGGCAACCACATCGTCGCGTGTGTCACCAGCAAGGACCTCGTGCACTGGGCTGATCGCAAAGTCGTATTTATTCACCCGCGTGCGGGGAGCTTCGGCGGACCGACCGAATCGCCTTTCGTGGTCCGGCGCGGGGACAACTATTATCTGTTCGTCTGCGACAACGAGTGGACGGATGTCTATCTGTCGCACGATCCGTTTCATTGGGAGTTCGCACAGAAGGCGACCCGCATCCTGTCTCACGCGTCGGAGATCACCCGCGACGTGGACGGTCAATGGTACATCAGTCATGCGGGTTGGACCGGCGGCCCGCTGCGCCTGGCGCCGCTACGGTGGCACGACGGCCTCGACGACGCGCCCAGCAACATTGCCCCCGGTCAAAAGTGACCGCGGCTTTCAATCCATCCATCACGAACCCGAAGTAATGAAATCCTTGACGCCGGAACCGCCGTCGCCTGATGCTCGCTCGATCATGGACCGTCGCAAATTTGTCATAGCCGCCGCCGCGCTGGGCGCCAGTGCAGCCCTGCCTGCCGGTGCCGCCGAAGCCAATCCGCCCGCCGGTAAAACCACTGACGCCGCTGATGCCCTGCGCCTGGCCGCGTTGCGCGACGAAACCACGCGCCAGCTCACCACGTTCAACCTCAAGCGCAAGGGCAAGACCGTCCCAGTCGCGCGCGGGAAACGGGTGACAATCGGCGAAGTCAAGGGCGAGGGCTACATCGCGCAGTTCTGGCTCACGTTCCCCGGCTGGTTTTGGCAACACTGGAACACCAAAGCCCCCATCAACCAGTCCATCCTCAAGACGCTCATCCTGCGGATTTACTGGGACGATACCCCGCAGCCGGCGGTCGCCGCGCCGGTGGGCGATTTCTTCGGCGCCGGTTTGTGTGAGGTGGCCAGCTTCGCCTCTCGCTATTTCGGTACCTCCAGCGGCGGGTTCTTCTGCAAATGGCCCATGCCCTTTCGCAAGGGTTTCCGGGTCGAGATTGAAAACCTGGACGCGGAGATCGACACCGATGTCTTCTGCAACGTCCTCTATCAACTCGCGCCGCTGCCGGAGGGCCTCGGTTATTTCCACGCCGTCTTCAACACCAAATTTAACAAGGGCCCGGAGCCGGTCGAAATCGCGGATGTGCGCGGGCGCGGCCACTACGCCGGCTGCCTGCTCTATATGCAGGGCGAGGAACGCAACTACCTCAGCTTCCTCGAGGCGCCCGAATACGTTTACATTGATAACGACTGGGAAACGCCGCGCATCGTGGGCACGGGCCTGGAGGATTATTTTCTCGGCGGATGGTATTTTCGCGAGGGCACGCTCGCCGGGCCATATCACGGCGTGCCCGTCAAGGACACGTTCAATGCCTGCGTCGCGATGTATCGCGTCCACGAAACCGACGCGATCCACTTCCAGGAGCGGCTGAAGTTCGCCTTCGTGAACCCTTGGTCGCCGGACCGCCTCAAGCCGTTCTGCTTCTCGTCCGTCGCGTTGCTCTATCTCGACAAACCCGACGGCCAGGGCCCGGCCATTCCGTCCGCCAAGGAATTGATGTGCTGGTACCGCATTCGCAGCACGGATCATCAGAGCATTCCGTAAACCGCGCCCGGGTCCGGCTTTCGCTTCACCAATTACCCACCGGCAGGTTGGCTGCCTGGATTGGGCCATGCAACGGAATCGCCTTTCGTACCAGTGCCTGTGGGGGATCCGCCAGCACCCGGTCCAACTCCAGCAACGCGTAGAGCAGCTGCCCCACCCCGTCCATCGCCTCGTAATACGGCTTTGCCGGGTGGCCGCGGAACAGGCCGTGGTAATAAAGCCGGGCCACGGCCTCATCCGCCACGTCGCGCGCGTTCTGCAATTGGGCCGGGTCCCCGGTCACCAGGTACATCTGCAGGAAGAAGGAGACGGTCTGGCCGTAGAACCCGGCATAAGTGCCCTGCGGCGCATAGAGCTCGGCGTAGCCGAAATACCAAGCGTTGGTCAGGCACTGGCGTGGCGGAAATTCCTGCCGGATCCACCGCGCAAATTGTCCCGCCGTGGCGCGCAGGTCGGGGTCCCCCGTCGTCAGCGCCGCGTAGGCATACGCCTGGGCCGTGGCGATCGGATGCTCGTAGCCGGCAACGTACGGTTGCCAAAGATCCAGATATCCCCGCGGCTCGTAAATCCAGTACTCCGTTTCCGACGACGTGGCGTATTTGTCCGTCGAGTTGGTCATCATCAGGCGCGGCCCCGGCACCGGGGTGCCATCCATTTTCAGCGAACCCCAAAACTTGCCCGCTTTCACGTCATAACCATAACGGCCGTAGGCCTTGAGGTAGCTGACCGCCTGATCCCTGAACCGCGGGTCGCCGGTGAGTTCAAAACATTTCAACAGGGCCGGGCAATAAAAGCCGGTGATGCTCGTGTCGAAATGCGATCCGTCGAATCGGTTCGGGCCGGCATTGGGCCGGTCCGCGATCAGGTCCGTCTTCGGGTTGCGCCGATCCCAGAAATAATCCGCCAGCAACCGGGCGCGATCCAGCCACACGCGCTCGCCGGTCTGCCGGTACATGAACGCGAACGCGCAGGCATAGCCGCCGGCAGCCATCGCGAAATCGCAGCCCCGCAGGCCGTCACCGTGGCGATTGACCTCGCCGGTCTGCTTGTCAATGACATGCCATTGCCAGACCGCTTCGATCTCGCGCCGCACGGCGTTCGAGTTCGCCGCCCAGAGTTGGGCCCACGGGATTTCGTGGATGGCATGGAATTCATGCGGGTTGCCCAGATGCCCAGTCATCTTGTCGGCGAACACGTCGTAATGCCGGTGCCAACCCCACCAGAAGAACCCGCGCTCATCCACCAGATGTTCGGTGTACCAGCGAATGTATTCGTCCGCAAACCTCGCGTATTTCGGATCGTCCGTGGCCTGCGACAGCCAATTCATCGTTCGCAACGTCGGCACGTCGGTGAGCAGGTTCGCGCCGGCGGGATTGCGCCGTTCGCGCCGGAGCACGCGCCAAGCCTGGTCCAACGCCGCGGGATTGCTCGGGCACTGGTACGTGTCCACGTCCAGAATGCTCACCAAAATCGGCGCCCGCACCGCGCCGTAATGATCAGTCCCATCCCGCATCAAAATATCCAGGCACGTCTCGACCGGAAGCAAGTAGCCCGGCGGTGGTGCGGGTTTCTCGGCTGCGGTCACCCATGTGCCGGCATCAGAAATCCAACACCCAGCGCACGCCAGCAGGAGCAGAAGCCCGGCCCGCGGGACGGGCGGAGAAAAAAGAGCAGTCATGGTCTGGAAAGTAACGCGGACGCCGGGACGTTCAACCCCCAAATAGTTGTGGTTTCGCCTGCTCCGTTTCCTTTTGAAAACCAGCCCGGCGGGTGGCACTCTGCCGTGGAACACGGACTTTTCAACTGAAGCCATTTATGAACCGAAGCCATCTTCCGACACGGCTGGCGGCAAGTATCACCCTGTGCCTGCTGGCCAATGGCCTGCTGCCGGGCTGCAAACCCGCCGGCGAAAGCAAACCCCCGGCCCCCGCCAAACCCCGCGTGGCGTTGGTCATGAAATCGCTGGCGAATGAGTTCTTCCTCACCATGGAAAACGGGGCGAAAGCCCATCAGCAGGCCCATGCCAACGATTACGACCTGCTCGTCAACGGCATCAAGGACGAAATCGACGTTAGCCGACAGATTGACCTGGTCGAGCAGATGATCGCGCAAAAAGCGGACGCCATCGTCATCGCGCCCGCCGATTCCAAAGCACTCATTCCCGTATGCAAAAAGGCGCGGCAGAACGGCATTATCATCGTGAATATCGACAACAAATTCGACGATGCCGTGCTCGCGTCGAGCGGCGTGAAATTCCCATTCGTCGGCCCGGACAATCGCAAGGGCGCCAGGGCCGTCGGCGATTTCCTCGCGCGAAAGCTCAAGCCCGGTGACCCGGTCGTGATCGTCGGGGGCGCGCCCAATGCGTTCAACGGCATTCAGCGGCAGCTCGGTTTCGAGGACGCCGCGAAAGCGGCGGGCCTGACAGTTGTCAGCGCGCAATCAGGTTATTGGGAAACAGAGAAGGCCAGCCAAGTCGTCGCCGCGCTGATCACGGAGCATCCTGATCTGAAAGCCGTGCTGTGCGCCAACGACAGCATGGCGTTGGGCGCCGTGGCCGCCCTGCGCGGCGCGGGCAGACTCGACCAGGTGCAGGTGGTCGGCTACGACAACATCGCCGCCGTGCAGCAGTTGCTCAAAGACGGCAAGGTGCTGGCCACAGCCGACCAGCACGCCGATCAACTGGCCGTGTTCGGTATCGAGTACGCTCTCGACATGCTCCGTAACAAAACCACGCCCGCTGACCGCGAAACGCCGGTGGACCTGGTGACGGCGGAAACGCTCTCCGGCAAATGAACCACCCGGCCCGACCCCGGTCCGAATGGCGCGGCGTTGTGGCCGATTACCTCGGCCTTGTCATCGCCTTGGGGTTGTTGATCCTCGCGTTCAGTCTTTCGACCCGGTACTTTTTCAGCGCCGAAACCTTCCGCACCCTCGCCAACCAGATTCCCGCCGCCATGCTCATCGCCACCGGCATGACGTACGTGCTCATGATCGCCGAGATCGATCTTTCCGTCGGATCCGTGCTGGGTTTGTGCGGCGCCGTGGCCGGCGTGGCGTTGACGCGGTGGCACTGGCCATTATGGGCGGCGCTGGGTGGCGCACTCGGGGCGGGCGGCTTGTGCGGCGCGTTCAACGGACTCGTCTCCGTCCGCTGGCGGCTCCCGTCGTTCATCGTCACCCTGGGCATGATGGAAATGGCGCGCGGTGGCGCGCATGCCCTCACCCGCTCGCAAACGGAGTACATCGGCCCGGCCATCGAAGGCATCGCCGGCACGACGGTAGGTGGTCTCTCCCTGCCGTTCCTGCTCGCCGTGCTGGTGGTGGTTGCGGCGCAAACCGTTTTGTCCCGGGCGGTGTTCGGCCGGCACCTCGTCGCCGTGGGCGCCAACGCCGAGGCAGCGCGGTTCAGCGGCATCGATCCGGGCGCCATCAAGACGCTCGTTTTCCTTATCAGCGGCCTGCTCGTTGGCGTCGCCGCCATCATCGATACCTCGCGGTTTCAGTCCGCGAATCCCAACGCCGGCTCCGGGTTCGAACTGCAGGCCATTGCCGCCGTGGTGATCGGCGGGACGAGCCTCATGGGCGGACGCGGGTCGGTTGTGCGCACCCTCTTCGGCGTGCTCATCATCGCGGTGTTGAACACCGGCCTCGCCACCGTGGGCGCCCGGGACGAAATCAAGCGGCTTGTCACCGGCGCGGTCATCGTCACGGCCGTCATTGTGGATTATTACCGGCGGCGCCTGGGCGAAAGGAGCACCCGATGAAAGCCAAGATTCTCGTCGTTGGCAGTTCCAACACTGATATGATTGTCAGGGTGCTCCGCCTCCCGCACCCGGGCGAAACGGTTCTCGGCGGGGAATTCGTCACCGCCGCGGGCGGAAAAGGTGCGAACCAGGCCGTCGGCGCAGCGCGGGCGGGCGGCGACGTGACATTCGTCGCGCGGGTGGGCGACGATGCCTTCGGGGAACAGGCTGTCGCCGGGTTCGCCCGGGACCGCATCCGGACGGACTTTGTCATCCGCGACCGGCGGCATCCGTCCGGGGTGGCGCTGATCGTCGTGGGGGCCTCCGGCCAAAACAGCATCGCGGTCGCCCCGGGCGCCAACGGGCATCTTTCTCCGGCGGATGTGAAATGGGCCGGGCGCGCTTTCGCCGCCGCGCAACTGCTGCTGATCCAGCTCGAAACGCCGCTGGAAACCGCTCTGGCCGCCGCCGCGCTCGCGGTGCAACATCGACTGCCGGTGATTCTGAATCCGGCGCCCGCCCGGCCGCTGCCGGATACCCTGCTCCGCCGCATTTCCATCCTCACCCCGAATGAAACCGAGGCTGAACTGCTGACCGGTATCAAGGTGACGAACGACGTGGCCGCCGCGCGGGCCGCCGACAAACTCCGCGCGCGGGGCGCAGCCGCCGTCGTCATCACCCTCGGCCGGCGCGGGGCGTTCGTAAGTGACACCGACGGCAGCCGGCGGGTGCCGGGATTCGAAGTGAGAGCAGTGGACACCACCGCCGCGGGGGACATCTTCAACGGCGCCCTGGCCGTGGCCATCGCAGAAGGGCGGAAACTGGAC
This sequence comes from Candidatus Acidiferrum sp., assembly GCA_035506715.1. GTDB lineage: Bacteria > Verrucomicrobiota > Verrucomicrobiia > Limisphaerales > UBA11358 > UBA11358. The sequence continues at coordinate 7,631 of DATJOW010000147.1, forward strand.
GACGCCGTGCGGTTTGGCAACGCGGCTGCCGCCCTTTCGGTGACGCGCCTTGGCGCGCAACCTTCCGCCCCCACCCGTGCCCGCATACAGCACTTTTTGGACTCGCGCGGGGCGTGAACCCAATCGCCAGAGATGAAAACCAACCGGCGGCGATTCCTTCAGTCGATGGCGGCAGTGCTGGCGCTGCTGCACCGGTGGCCGTTGCGAGCCGCCGCCGGCCCGGCACCCTTCAAACTCGATTCTTCCCGGAACATCATTCCAGCGCCCGACGATCCGGCGCAGTGGCCGGCCTATCGTGCGGCGCTGGCCGCCTGGCGCGCCGAGACCAGAGCCCGGCTGGGCTACAGCGATGCCCTCTATCGACGAAAGGAGTTCGCCTGGGCGGCCGCCAATTACGCGTGCGGCTTTGTCATGATGTACGACGAAACCTTTTACGACCATCGCACCAGACGTTACACGGTCGAGACGCTGGTCGATCGGGGCGAACTCGAATTCGGCGGCTACGACAGCGTGGTGCTCTGGCACGCGTATCCGCGAATTGGCGTGGATGATCGCAACCAGTTTGATTTCTACCGCGACATGCCCGGCGGACTGCCTGGTTTGCGATCGGTCGTGCACCGCTTTCACCGCCTCGGCGTCAAGGTCTATATCAACTACAACCCCTGGGACACGGGCACCCGCCGGGAGAGCGCTTCGGACCTGGAAACCCTCGTCGCGATGGTGCGCGCACTGGAGGCGGATGGCATCTTCCTGGATACCTTGAGTCAGGGCGCTGCGGCGTTCCGCGACCGGCTTGATGCCGCACGGCCCGGGGTGATTCTTGAAGGGGAACTGCCGCTGCCGCTGGAGAACGTGCCCGATCATCACGCTTCGTGGGCGCAATGGTTCGACGACAGCACCGCGCCGGGGGTGCTCCGGAACAAATGGTTCGAGCGGCGGCACCAGCAGCACCAGATCCGGCGCTGGGATGAAGATCACTCGGGCGAACTACACAGCGCCTGGATGAATGGCAGCGGCATGATGATCTGGGAAAATGTATTCGGCTCGTGGCTGCCGTGGAATCAACGCGACCGCTCGATTCTGCGCACCATGCTGCCCGTGCAACGACGGTTCACCGGACTGTTCAACGGTGACAGTTGGACACCGCTGGTGCCGACCGAACAACCCGGCCTGTTCGCCTCGCTCTGGGAAGGCGCCGGCCTGCGATTGTGGACGCTCATCAACCGAAGCGAGCATCGCCTTGAGGGGCCGCTGTTGAGAGTGTCGCCCTCACCGAATCAACACTATTTCGACCTGCGGACCGGAACTGAGGCCGCCTGGAAATCCGACAGCGATGCCGTGCTGCTGTCCGGGACAATCCCGCCGCGCGGCATTGGCTGTTTTCTGGCCGGTGCGGACAAGGAGTTAGGGGAAGACTTCCATGACTTCATGCAACGCCAAGCCCGCTTGAATGTCCGGGCCGTCTTTGACACGCGCCGGCCGCAGATCGAGACCCGACCGATACCCGCATCGCCGGGCGCGCCGCACTCACAGGTCCCCGACGGCATGCTGGAAATTCCCGCGGCCACGGTTCAGCTGAGCATCGAGATGCGCGTGCGCGAATGCGGCTTTTACGCGTCCGCCCCGCCTGCCGGTCATCATTTCGCTGATTCCTACAACTTTCAGGTTCAGCGCTTCTCCCGGCGGGTGACGTTCCCGAGGTTTGCCCTGGACGAGACCCCGGTGACCAACGCCCAGTATGCCCGCTTTCTCCAGGCCGCCGGTTACCGGCCACGCCACCAGGAAAACTTCCTGAAACATTGGAGGGACGGACGACCTCCGGCCGGCCGTGAAGATCATCCGGTCGTTTATGTAGATCTCGACGACGCCCGCACCTATGCCAGCTGGGCGGGCAAGCGGCTCCCTACCGAGGAGGAGTGGCAGTATGCGGCGCAGGGAACCGACGGCCGGACCTATCCTTGGGGCGAACAGCTCGAACCCGGCCGGTGCAACGGGGGTGAATCCGGCGGAACCACGCCGGTGAAGGCCTTTCCCGCGGGACGATCGCCGTTTGGATGCTACGACATGTGCGGAAATGTCTGGCACTGGACGGAAAGCCGTTGCAGCGATGGCCACACCCGGTTCTGCATCATCCGGGGCGGCGCATTCTTCACGGCCAATGGGTCAAACTGGTACGCCGACGGCGGCCCGCGACCCGCGAATTTTGCCGCCAAATTCCTGTTGATGTGGCCGGGATTGGATCGCTGCGGCACCATCGGATTCCGTTGTGCCGCCACTCTGAAATCCCGCTGAGGACGCGCGCCGGTCACTTACGGGAGTTTCCGTGCGGGTTTGTCCAGTCTCGTTGAGACGTGACCTCAACGCCATTTTGCTGACCGGGGCTCTTCCGCCGGCCGCAACTCGTGCTGCACTCACAGTTAGGAGTGGTGGCTGGGGGCGGAATCGACCAAAAAGTTGGGTGGCTTTTTGTGCCCTGCTCACCACTCGGTAACTTTACCGACTTAAACACTTACGCCAAAGTGCGCGCATTTGTTGGAAAGAATATACCTGCCCGAAGGAATTTCAACTCTTCTTCCAAAATTCTTTCATCCTTCTGTTACCCTTCCGCCACTATCCGAAACTATTGTTTTGGTGTCCGTTTTGGTGTCCGCAAGAATGGTGCAGTCATTTGTACGGGGCAGCAACCGATTATGAAATAACCGTATTGACTGCGGGATTTTCATGGGCATTACCGACGATTGCGTCGCCGGTTCTGGAACATAGTCGTGCATTCCCACGGCTGGATTTGGAACACGGACGAATTCGCCCGCACGCTTGCGGTCACCAACCCACCATGTGCCGTGATCGCGATCCGAGGCATCAGTTGGTCTCCACCATTTCAATCCGGACCGCTTTGCCCAGGGCCCTCGCCACCCGTGAAACGGTGGAAAGCCGCACATCGTTGGCGTGATTTTCCAGCCGCGAAGCCGCTGACTTTTTCGCCTTGGTTATCCCACCCCTACCGCCAAAAAGGCAAAGGAGCTATTAACCAATAGTGAAGGCGTGACGCCGCCCTTGTTCTAATCAAATTTCAAGGTGACCGAAGCGATCTCAGCCCAAATATCTGAATCTGATTGTCGCGATGGCGGACGGAATGAAATCTGCAAGTGCTCCACCTTTTCCAATCGCGGATGGTCATCGGGGCCACCGCGACCCGATGCCGGTGTGAGCCAATAGTCCCATCGCCCCGGAAAGCCAAGTGGCAATTGTACGCCACGCAGAATTCGAAGTTGCTCAATCGGAATGATGATGTCCTGCCAGTTGGTTGATAAATTCAATTTACTCCCCCAGGATGTCCCATCCGATTCGACCAGGGTAATGTAGATATGTTGGTCATCACTCATCCCGCGCGCCTTGATGCCCAACGATTTTGCCTTTCCGATGTTAGCGCCGCGATCAGTGATCCTGCCTCCAACCGCAAGCGACGCGGTGTAATCGTCCAACGAGCGGTCATAGCTCAACGGAAAGAACAATCTCAAAGCGACGGGACCGTTCGAGGCCGCAGAGATTTTCTTGAAGATGCCATAACGGACGTTATCTCCAATGCGCGTTGCGGCAAGCTTGCCGGTGTCGCGATCTGCGTCAAACAATGTCAATGCCGCTGTCGGTGCCACCACGTTTACGCTGAAGAACTTTCCATCCTCTACCGGGAATCGTGCAGAGGCGCCATTGGTTCTAACAAGGAAGTAACAATCCAACTTGCCGCCGGGGAACGTGCCCGCTGGAATTTGCGTTCCAAAGCGGTAGCCGCTTTGGGATCGCATCGGAAACTCACGGAATTGTTTTTCGCCAGCCACGCGGACATAGAGCAGAACCGACTGCGGCTGTTCCTCGTCGACCACATCCGCTGCGATGGCGACCGGTTCGTCGGAGGTGTATTCAGCGTGGAGGATGGGCAATAGTTGGACAGGCAGCTTGGGTGGCTGTGGACAGACAAATTCCGTCAAACCTATTTCACCTACGCGCTCGGGCAATTGATGCAAATCAGGCGGATCCTTTTGGGAGAGCAGATAGACACCGGGTTTGATTTCGAACTTCCCATCGTGTGCAGTTGCGGAGAAATGATTTCCCGAATTCAGGGCCGTGACTTTGAATGAATCACCCAAGTCCTGCAAACGCACGGTCATCGGCCAACGCCTAGCCACCAGCCGCGATGACACGGTTTGGAAATTCAGGTGTTGTGCGAACGGATCCTGCACCAGGATGGCGTCGGGGAATACTTCCAACCGCCAAAGGCCGTTCGTGAGTTTATCCATGAAATAGCAGCCGTGTCCTTCGTAATTGATCACCGGCGAACTCCCAAAACCGGCAATTTTTTTGAGCTCCCCGGGATGTGGAGGCTGGGTTTGTGTGTCGTTCGAGTACAGAAATTTTTCGTCCGTGACCATCTCGCTGGAGTCTTCCTCATAACTGACGCGAAACGGCCCAAAGCGCGTATTGTTCGGGTAATCTCCGTAGTGCGAGTTGCGCGGGATCGATCGCGCCGCTTCCGCTGCAATGACCGCGCTCATGGCCTTCTTGGGGGCGTATACCAGATTCAAGAAATGGGTCTGCCAGCCAAGATTGTAGGCGGCGGTATCCAGCATGTCGTACGAAAACATGGCGATGAATTGAGCGCCGGCTCCGCGAAAAGCGCGCACCATGGCCGGATACATGAAACCCGAGTACATATCAGCGGTGTCAAATTCGTAAACCAGCTTCGGCAGATGCAGCAAATCCGGCCGATACATGGGCGTAAAGTCGTCCACGGAACGGAGATAGTTTTCCGTAATCATGTGTCCTGAATTCAATCCGGTCGGATACCAAGCGAAGCTCACGCCTTGAGCTTTCGACGATTTGATCGCCGGAATAATGTCAAAATCCTGGCTGACGTTGTAAAAAATAAGTTTCTGGCAACCGATGCTGCGAATGGCCCCTGCAAGGGCATCGATATAGGCAATGGACTGAGCCAAATCATCCGGCCGATGCCATGGTTCGTTGATGGGTTCGATGAACAGAATATTGGGCTCGTCTTTGAGGGGGACGTGGGTATAAGGGTTGACGTGGTTGAGAATTTGCCGGAGATAGTTACCCTCCGCGATGATTGCGTTGGTATTCACGCCCAACTGATCGCGCGGATAAATTGCCGAAAACCCTGGATTGAAATCGCTGACGCGCCCGTCCGGCCACCAGGAGGCATAGGTTGTGATCGGGGTGAACAGAATGTAGATGCCCCGCTGCTTTGCTTCGTAAATTGCGTAATCCAGCACATTGAGGTGATCATTCTCGATCAGATTCCCATTCGTATCGCAATTCTCCCAATCACCCCAGAAGCACAACCTCATACCATCCCAGCCCATACGTGCAAAATGTTCCATATCTTTTTCCACCAGTTGTTTCCGGTCTGAATGGACATAGCCTGCCGCGCGGTAGTCGCAGCCCGACGGCAAAGAATAATTCGCGCCGAATAAAGCAACTTCGTTGTGGTTGGAACTCCAACAAACAACCCCTTTATCGTCGAGGTAAACCAACTCCTTGGCTCGGAGTCCGGGTTCGAAGCAGAGTGCCGCCGCCGCGAACACGCATATTTGAAACCAGCGATTTCTCATTGCCGC
>DATJOW010000148.1:0-9519 GCA_035506715.1 Candidatus Acidiferrum sp.
CCGGTGGGCACCATCGGGTCGGGATCGCGGAAGAAATAGAAAGCGAAGCCGGTGAACACCACCCAAAGCCCGACGAGCGCCCAGGTGAGGTATTGCAGCACGAACGTGCCGATGTATTTGGCCAGCCACGCGCCCGCCAGCACGGCGACCACCGCGGCTCCCGCGAATCCGATGAGGCGCAACGCCGCCACCGCCGCTTTTCCCGAGTGTTTCACGCAGCCAACATAAAAATTCTGTCCGCCACTTGCAATTCAGCATTTTCAGTGCAATTTGAGCGAGTCGCAGAAACGACGAAAGAGTCTGTCTGGAACACGGGGCTGGGAAGCTCCGTAAACCCGCAGCCAAGATGGCTGCGCTACCGCGTAGCGCAGCGCTTCCAGCCTGCGGGTTCAGGCGGCATCCTGCCGCCAGTTTCGCATTCCGGCAGGCTCCAGGCCAATTGAAACCAAAACCAAATGATTGAACAATTATGTCACTCCATGCTCCCGATCTGACCAAACATCCGCCCCGCAGCCCGCGCGTCCGGCTGGGCGGCTACGTGATCCTGCCGCGCTGCCTCGACAAGGGCCGCGCCACCCTTGCCGGCAAAAACGGCGAATATCATTACGCCTGCCCGCTGGACCAGGACTTTTTGGAATATGTCGGCATTGATCCCGAGGAATTGAAGAAGCAGCTGACCAAGAGCGACAGCGAGGTTCTGGAATGGATCAACGCCAACGCGAAGTTCAAGCACACGCCGGCCGAAATCGCCGCGTGGTCGTTGTTCCAGGAGCAGAGCGCGCCGGACAATCCCGGCTCGCGCGAGCACTTCAACGAGCTGCACAAGAACGCCGGGCCCAAGCGCACGGACATCGTGTCGTGGTTCGACGTGCTGGACCTGGACGACTACGTGAGCTTCGGCGGAAAAGCCTGATAACCTTGACGATTTGCGATTGACGATTTGCGAGTCGGCAAGCTCGCCGCGGTCCGGCAGATCGGCGAAAATCGTCAAGGCCTAAGCCGAGGCCTGGAGTGGCGGAGCGCCGTTCGCAGGCGGCGGCCAGGGGAGCGAACCGGACTTGAACGGCTCGATTTTCTCGATGCGGTGCCGGTGGATGGCGCCGTGAAATTCGAATTCCACCTCGTCGCCGATCTTGTGGTTAAGGAGAGACTGCGCGACGGGCGAAAGATAGCTGATGATGCCCTTGTCCGGGTCGGAGTCCCAGGCGCCAAGAATGGTGAAGGTTTCCGCTAGATTCGAGCCCAGGTCCGTAGCCTGCACCACCGTGCCGATGCTGACGACGTCGGTGCGCGCGTTGGAGAAATCCGTGCCGCGGGCCCGGGTGAGCTGGGTTTCCAGCTCGTCCTTGCGGCGCATGAGGATTTTCTGCATTTCCTTGGCGGCCTTGTACTCGTGGTTTTCGCTGAGGTCGCCGTAGCTGCGGGCCAGCGCGATTTCCTTCGAGTTGGCGGGGATTTTCCGCTGCACCAGCTCCTGGTACTCTTCTTTGCGGCGCTCCAGGCTTTCCCACGAGACCAGCACCGAAGTGTCCTGCCGGGATTGCTCGCCCGTGATGAGCGACTGGATGGCCGGATGGCTCTTCACCAGCCGCGCCAGCAACGAGCGCTTGTCCATGTCGTCGAATACCGGCGACAATTGCAATGCGCGGGTGAGGTCCTTGTCGACCTCGATGTCGGCGGAGGCGGTCAGTTCGGCCAGCAATTGCTGGTCGTCGAGAATGAATTCGCGCAGGCGGTTGGAGCGTTTCTCGTTGAACTGGTCGCGCTCCATGGCGGTGAGCATGGCGCGAAAGACCTCCGGTCCCAAGATGTCGGCATAGGCATCACTGCGCTCGCGGCCGAGCCAGAGCAGCAGCTCGCTGCCGGCCGTGTGCTGGTTGATCAGCCGGGCGAGCGTTTCCTTGAGCAAATCCATCTTGCCTTCCTGGACCAGCAGGTTGACGAATTCGCGGCACAATTTGGCGGAAACAAAATTCAGCGCGCCGCGCAACACCTCGTGCCAGCGATCGGGGTTCGCGGTTTTGAACGACTGGAGGGCGTGATGGTGTTTGGCGGCGGGAATCTGCTCCAGCACCGGCCCGAATTTGATGTCCTGCGCCCAGATTTGCGCGGCCGTGATTTCGTCGGTCGCCGGCGGCAGTCCCGCGACTTGGCGCAATTCGTCGCGGGCAAAAATGGCCTCCAGCGCGACCGCCGGCTGCGTGCGCTGGTGCGAGGCGATGTCCGTGTTCAGCGCGGCAATGAGTTCGCCGCCGGCGGCCTGCTTGTCGGCCAGGTCCGCCGCGCTGCGGATCAGTTCGGCGACGACCACCACGCGCGCTTTCAGGCCCTTGGCGGCGCGGAAATTGGCCATCAGCCGGTCTTGCAGCGTGGTTTCCTGGACCTGGTAAACCACCGGCTCGGTTTTCTTCAGCGGCACGATGAAATGGCCGTCCTTTTTCATTTCCCGTCGCGCGGTTTCCCACCATTTCTTCCAGTCGTCGCGGATGATGTCCGGCACGAGCGCCTGCTGGATCTGGTCGGCTGTCGCCTTGCCGCCGTAGCTGTTCAGCACGAGCTTGATCAAATCGAGGTGATGCGCAGCCAGCTGGCGCACCCCTTCCAGATCGTTGGCTTTGCGCGCCAGAATGTGATCCTTGGGAATGGGTTTGAGACTTTCGGCGGCAAACCCCAGGTCCATCGTGTGCCCCGGTTTCCCCGCGAAGTCGATCGTGAACCGCGCGAAAACCGTGTCCACCGTCTTGATGCGTCCGAAGCCCCAACTCCGATGCATGCAACAGCCGCTTTCCGCCAGCAGCGTCAGCGGCGCGACATGGCGGCCTTCAATTTTTCCCGCCGCCGCCAGCTTCTCAAATTCCTCTCTCATAAAATTCTTTAGTCTCGCCTCCGAAAAGTAGAATGGCATTATTAAAATCGGTGAGCGTCCAAAAACCAAGACAAATCGCGGCCCAAGTTTTGCGGCAACGCCGAGCCGAAGGCCCCTACGTTGAAGATCTGCTGCAAGCCGCCCTTGCCGGCGCGGCCCTGTCACCCGCCGACCGGGGTCTGTGCCAGGAGCTCACCTACGGCGCGGTCCGCTGGCAGGCGACCCTCGACTGGCTCATCGGCCAAAAGACCGACGGGCGCGAACAAAAACCCGCGCTGCAAAACCTGCTGCGACTCGGCTTGTACCAGATTTTCTGGCTCAGCCGCATTCCCCCTCACGCCGCGGTCCATGAAACCGTCGAGCTGGCCAAGCAGAGTGGCTTGGGGCCGCAGGCCGGATTCGTGAATGCCCTGTTGCGCAGCTACGTGCGCGAGCAGGACAAAACCCGCCAGCTGCTCGCCGAATTAAAGACGAAGCAACCGGCGCTCGGCTGGTCGCATCCCGAATGGCTGGTGGCCCGTTGGCAAAAACGGTGGGGATTGAAAAAAACGGCGCAACTGCTCGAGTGGAACAACACGCCGCCGAAGACCTTTGCCCGCGTGAACACGCTGAAATTGCTAGGGTCGGCGCGCTGCGCCGACCGGACGCCGCAGCACAGCGTCCCTACCCTGCTCGCGCTCTGGGCTGGTGAAGGAGTCGAGCATGATTTTGTTCGACGCGACTGGCTCGGGGAAAACCTGGTCTTTGAATTGAAATCTCATCCGCCGCTGGATTCATTGGCGAGTTTCCGCGGTGGCGGGTTTTACATCCAGGACCCGAGCACGCTGCTGGCTCCCGTGTTGCTCGGGGCCCAACCCGGCGAAGCCATCCTGGATTTCTGCGCCGCGCCCGGCGGCAAAACCACGTTTATCGCGCAGTTGATGAACAACCAGGGCCGCATTGTCGCGCAGGACGTTTCGGAAGCGCGCCTGGGATTGATCCGGGAAAATTGTGCGCGCCTCGGCGTGACTTGCGCAGAAACTGCCCTCCCCTCAACTCTCAACGCTCAACCCTCAACCACCTTCGACCGGGTCCTGGTGGACGCGCCTTGCTCGAACACCGGCGTGATGCGGCGGCGCGTGGATTTGCGCTGGCGGATCCAACCGAAGGAGCTTGGGCGATTACAGTCCGCGCAGCTTGAGTTGCTCGAGCAAGCCGCCGGCCGGGTAAGATCCGGCGGGGTTCTCGTGTACAGCACATGCAGCCTGGAGCCGGAGGAGAATCAGGACGTGGTGAAGCAATTCCTAACGGGGCACTCCGCGTTCAGACTGGATCACGAGCCCGAGTTGCTGCCGTTTACCGACAGGGTGGATGGGGCGTATATTGCGCGACTGCACCGCTTGCCGTAATTTTAAGCCCATGGAACTTGACCTGGAAAACCAGTTTGCCGATCGTGCGTACCCCTTGCTCGCCAGCCTCGTGGTGCCACGGCCCATTGCGCTCGTCACCACCGCCAGCCCGGAGGGAAAAATCAATGCCGCCCCGTTCAGTTTTTTCAACGTCCTGGGCGCCAACCCGCCCATCTGCGCCTTTGCGCCCGGCGACCGCGATAACGGCGCGCCCAAGGACACCGCGTTGAACGTCCGCGCCACGCATGAGTTCGTTGTGAACCTCGTGGACGAGGCGATCGCCGAAGCCATGAATCAATGCGCCGCTTCGTTGCCCTACGGCGAAAACGAGCTGGTTCGTGCCGGCCTGCACGCCATGCCGTCTTCCGTCGTGAAACCGCCGCGCATCGCCGAAGCGCCGGCCAGCCTGGAATGCGCCGAGTGGGGCACGCTGCAAATCGGCGGCAACCGCGTGGTCGTCGGCCTGATCAAGCGCCTGCACCTGCGCGATGAACTGTTCGACGCCGGGAAGAAGCGAATTCGTACGGACAGACTGTTTCTCATCGGGCGCATGTCATCACCGCACTGGTATTGCCGCACCCGTGACCGGTTTGAAATGATCCGGCCGGCATAAAAACGCAAGGAAGAAGGAAGAATTTAGAATGCAGAACAAAGCAGACGAGTGCTGTGGCGCCTTTTCTGCCTTCTTCCCTCTGCATTCTGCCTTTACCGCTACATCCCCATGATCTGGTAGCCGGAATCCACGTAAATCACCTGGCCGGTGATGGCGGCCGCCCCGTCGCTGGCCAGAAACACGCCGGTGGCGCCCAGTTCCTCGGGCAGGACATTGCGCTTGAGCGGCGCTTTGGCCTCGTATTGCTTGAGCATTTCGCCGAACCCGCTGATGCCGCGCGCGGCCAGCGTGTTCACCGGGCCGGCGCTGATGCAATTCACGCGGATTTTTTTGGGGCCGAGGTCGTAGGCCAGGTAGCGCGTGCTGGCTTCGAGCGCGGCCTTGGCCACGCCCATGACGTTGTAATGCGGCACCACCTTTTCCGCGCCGTAGTAGCTCATGCCGATGATACTGCCGCCGTCGGTCATCAGCGGCGCGGCGGCGCGGGCCAGCGCGATGAGCGAGTAAGCGCTCACGTCGTGCGCGATGCGGAAGGCCTCGCGGTTGGTGTTCACGAATTCGCCTTCGAGGGCGGCCTTGGGCGCGAACGCGACGGAATGCAACAGCAGATGCAACTTGCCGAATTTGTGCCCCACGGTTTTAAAGACATGGTCGATTTCCTCGTCCTTGGTCACGTCGCAGGGCAGCATGAGTGTGTCGGCGCCGAAGGTGGCGGCGAGTTCCTCGACGTTTTCCTTGAGCCGCTCGCCCTGGTAGGTGAATGCGAGTCTGGCGCCCTCGCGCGCCCAGGCCTGCGCGATGGCCCAGGCGATGGACCGCCGGTTGGCGACGCCGAAAACGATTCCAAGTTTTCCCTCAAGCAATGGCATAATCGTAAATTATGTTTTGGTTAAACCGTTTCTCAGCATGGCAGATTCCGGCCCGCCCGGCAATTCCTTTTGGCTTCCGCCTCGACGGGCGGGGCGGCAGGCGATAAGCTGGCGACGATGGACGCCAATAACAGCAGCCTCATTGTCGAAGGGCTGATCAGCTATCTGGGCCTGATCATCCTGCTGACGTTTCATGAGTTCGGTCATGCCTGGGTGGCCTTGAAATGCGGCGATGACACCGCCCGGTTGCAGGGCCGGGTGTCGCTCAACCCGGTCGTGCACATCGATCCGATTGGCACAGTCCTGCTGCCGCTGCTGATGATTTTTCTGCCGGGCGCCGGTCGCTTTCTCATCGGCTGGGCCAAGCCGGTGCCGGTGAATCCGTACAATCTCCGCAACCCCCGGCTGGACGACATCCTGGTGGCCATGGCCGGTCCGGCCATGAACGTGGTGCTGGCGGTCGCGTTAATGGCCCTGGCCCGCGCTGGGTTGTTGGTCCATGCGGATCAACTGGCGAACTTGTGCGTGGATATGGCGCGGCTGAGCTTGTTGCTGTGCTTCTTCAATTTGATCCCCATCCCGCCGCTCGACGGCTCGCACGTGCTGCGGAACCTGACCAACATGAGCTGGGAGACCTACGCGAATTTTGCCCGGTTCGGATTCATCGCGGTGATCGTGGTGATCCAAATCCCGATCGTGCGCGAGGTGCTCTGGTTTGCCGTCCACGGCACGCTCGTCCTGCTGGCCATGATTTTCGGCGTGGCGTGACGCGGGTCACTTCTTGAAATAAAGCTCCTCCACATTCCAGGTGGCGCGGTAGCTGCTCAGCGGGGTCGGGCGGAGATTGCCGATGTCCCTGCGCACGGCGGCGTAGAAGTAGGGTGTCACGGTGAAAATCATCGGCACCTGTTCGGCCAGAATTTCCTGCACTTCGTCGTAATCCTTTTTGCGTTCGTTGAAGTCCAGCGTCTTGTTCTGGACGTCCATCAGGTGATCCAGCCGCGCCTCCCAATCCGTCGAAGGGCTCTTCTGCCGGGGAAACCACTGGTGCGTGAAACCGTCAGACTTGATGACGTTCATGCTCGACGACGGATCCGCGCCGCCGCCGCCGAGGCTCAGCAAGGCGCATTCATAATCATAGGTGGCGTCGATTTTCTGGATCAGGGTGTTGAACTCGATGGGCTGGAAATTAACCTTGAAACCGAGCCTTTCGAGGTCGGACTTGATGAGCACCGCGACTTTTTCCCGGGCGCTGTTGCCGACATTGGTGTTGAGGGAGAACTCGATCTTGTTGCCGTCGGCGTCCTCTAGCAAACCGTCGCCGTCGCGGTCCTCGATGCCGATCTCCTTCAGCAGCGCGCGCGCCTGGGCCGGGTCATACGGGTATTTGCGGATGTTCGGGTTGAACCATTTTTTGTTGCCGGGCGTGACAAACCCGTAATTGGGAATCGCGCGGCCGGAATAGACCGACTTGATGATGGCATCGCGGTCGATGGCGTACGCGCAGGCCTGGCGGAATTTGGTGTTACGGAACCATTTCAACTTGACCGGGTCCACCAGCGGCTTGCCGGTTTTGGCGTTGACGTTGGTGTTTTGGTTGAACCAGAAAAAGCCCGTCTCCAGGCCGATGCCGGGTTCGAGCAGCGTAAACCGCCCCTTGGCTTCCTCGGCTTTGAAATGGTCGTACTCGAAGGGGAAAATGAAATCGTCCGCATCGCTCTCGCCACTGAGAAAACGCAGCGACATTGCGTTGATGTCGGGCACCACGGTGTAGATGATGTTGTCGAAATAGGGCAGGCGCTGGCCTTGCTTGTCCACCTCGCAGAAATAGGGGTTGCGCTCGAGGAGGACGAACTGGGCGGGCTTGTATTCTTTAAGGCGGAACGGCCCGGAGCAAACGATGTGCCGGGGGTCCCAATTCACGCCATAGGCCGAGAGGAAGGTTTTATCGGCCACGGCCTTGGCCAGAATGTGTTTCGGCAGAATCGGCACGCCGGCGCCAAAATTCTCCAGAAACGGCGCACACACTTCCGGCGTCACAACTTGAATGGTCAGGTCGTCAATCTTGGTCACCTGGAAATTCTTCCCGTCAACCCGCTCGATGTCGGCGATGACGGGATTGAAATCCGGATTGTAAATCAAATCGTTGCAGGTGAATACCACATCGTCGGCGGTGAGCGGCTCGCCGTCGCTCCACCGCAAATTTTTCCGCAGCTTGAACGTCCAGGTCTTGCCGTCCGGGGAATTGGTCCACGATTCCGCCAAGCCGGGCGAAACCTGCTGCGTCGACCAATCGAAACCGAGCAGGGCGGCGAAGAGGTGTCGGTAAATCTCCTCGGAGGACTGCTCGTTGGCGGTGATGGGGTTGAACGTTTTCGGGTCGCCAAAGGAAACCACCACGAAGCGTCCGCCAGGAACCCCCGGCGCGCAGTCGGCCACCAGCGGCGGGTCGGGCAACGGAGCGTTGGCGGCGGATTGGGCCGGCGCGGCGGGCTCGGATTTTTTCCCGCAGCCGGAAAGGCAAATCAGCGCAACAGCGAAAATGACCATCGTTCCAATATTTTTCATACGTTTACTTTAGCCGCAAATGAACATGAAAGGAAAGCAGCGAAGATGGGAGATCGAAAATGGAAAATGGCGGCTGCGGCAGCCATTCTCAATCCTCCATCTTCCATCATCGCCGCAAAAATTCTCGCTCCCGCGGAGATTTTTTGCCACGCTCGGCCCGATATCGATGTGGTCATATCTCGGCAAACGGCTGTTGCACCTGATTCCGCTCCTGCTGGGGGTGTCGCTGCTGACCTTCCTGCTCATGTCGCTGGCGCCGGGTGACTTTTTCACGGCCTTGTCGCAAAACCCGCAAATTTCGCCCGAAACCATTGCGCGGCTCAAGGCGCAATTCCATCTGGACCGGCCCTGGTACGTCCAATACTTCTACTGGTTTAAGAGCGTGCTGCACGGTGATTTCGGCTATTCCCTGGCCTACAAGATCCCGGCCACGTCGCTGATCGTCGGCCGCGTCGGGAACACCTTCCTGCTCTCGTTTTTCGCAATGGTCATCGCCTGGGTCATTGCCGTGCCGCTGGGCATCTGGGCGGCGGTCAAAAAGGATTCGTGGGTGGACCGCGGCTGTTCGCTGGTGGCGTTTCTGGGATTGTCCATTCCCGAAATTCTGCTGGCGCTGCTGGCGCTGTGGTTCGCCGCTGCCACCGGCTGGTTTCCCGTCGGCGGCGCCCAAAGCCCGCTGCATGATCTGATGTCGCCCGCCCAACAATTCTGGGACCGTGCGCATCACCTGATTTTGCCGGCGCTGGTGCTGGCCGCCGCCGATTGGGCCGGCATCATGCGCCAGATGCGCTCCAATCTGCTCGACACGCTCCGCGCCGAATACGTCACCGCCGCCCGCGCCCGCGGTCTGGGCGAAGGCCGGGTGGTCTGGAAACACGCGTTCCGCAACGCCATCAATCCGCTCCTGACCATTTTCGGCTACTCGCTCGCCGCGCTGCTGAGCGGCGCGTTCATCGTGGAAAACATCATGGCGTGGCCTGGGCTGGGCCGGTTGACCATGGAAGCGTTTTTCGCCAAGGATTCTTATCTGGTCGTGGATTGCGTGGTCATGGCCACCGCGCTGCTGGTGATTGGCAATTTTGTCGCGGATTTGCTGCTGGCCTGGAGCGACCCGCGCATCCGGTTGAAATGAAAATGTCCCGGACAAAATTATGGAATGCGCGGACATGTCCGCGCTTTGGTTCGGCGTCCCGCCGAGGCGGGATCGCATCGTCG
>DATJOW010000149.1:0-42575 GCA_035506715.1 Candidatus Acidiferrum sp.
TCAGCCGCACCAGCAGCGCGAACAGCAGCACCGTGTTGGCCACATGGAACAACACGTTGACCAGATGATGCGCCCCGGCGTTCGGACCGAACAACTGACAATCCACCATGTGCGACACCCACGTCACCGGATGCCAGTTGCTCGCGTGCCACGTCGTGAAGGCCCACTTCACCCCGCCCCACGTCAAACCCTGCTGGACGACAGAATTTTGGGTAATGTAATCGTCGTCGTCAAAGAGGCTGAAGCCGTGATTGACCGCCGGCAGGTAAACCAGCAGCGTGGCCAGCGCGAGCAGCAGGGCGATGAGACGCCTGGGAGACATCGCGCTACTTTGTAGGCGATTTTTTCGGGCGGCAAGCGCGGAGATGCTTCCCGTTTTTTCCGCAAAAAAGGCGTTGCATTTTCCCGCCAGCCGGGCAGTATGAGCGCGGCGGGAGACAGCTCGACTGCCCGCCCTTGGCCGCAACATCGGTTCCTCACGACCAGGAAAATTGTCGGCATGATTAACGGATACGTGTGCACTGTCGTGGGGGCCGCTTCCAATCAAGCGGAACTCCTCTATGTTTGGGAACAGGCGAGGCCCGAAGCCAAGGCCATCATCGTCCTGCTCGTCATCTTTTCCATCATCGCCTGGTCCACCATGTTCTACAAGGCCAGCCAGATGCGCCGGGCGCGGAGGTTGAACCACTATTTCAATGAGGAGTTCAAGGCGCAGGCATCCGTGCTCGATATTTTTGATCGCAAGTTGCAGGTCGAAGGCTGTCCGCTGTACTCGGTCTATCTGACCGGTTGCCAGCAACTCGATGCGCGGTTGCGCGGTCCGGGCGGCGAACGGCGCAAACAGAGCGTCACGCTCAAAAACATGGAGCACGTCAAGCGCGCCATCGAAAGCGTCGTCGCTCAAGAGTCTTTGAAACTGGAGTCCGGCCTGATCCTGCTCGCCATCGCGGTGAGCGGCGCGCCGTTCCTCGGCTTGCTGGGCACGGTCTGGGGCGTGATGAGCACGTTCGCAGGCATCGCGCAATCGCCGCAGGGCGCGTCCCTGGCGGTCATGGCGCCGGGCGTTTCCGCCGCGCTGATCACGACGGTCGCCGGCCTGCTGGTGGCCATTCCCTCGATGTTTGGCTACAACTGGCTGGTACACAACCTGCGGGTATTTACCGTGGGCCTGGACAATTTCGCGCAGGAACTGGTTTCCAAAATGGAGGCGGAATACCTGCAGGACGAATGATTTTTTGCCATGCGAAGGTTTTCACAACGCAGTTCGCTCGTGACCTTGAGTGAAATCAACATCACGCCGCTGCTCGACCTTGCCTTCGTGCTGCTCATCATCTTCGTCATCACCACCCCGCTGCTGGAACAGAGCATCAACCTGAAGCTCCCGCGCGGCGGCCAGCCGGACCCGCGGATTGACAAACGCAACATCCGCACCGTGGAAGTCAGCGGCACCGGCGTTTATGCCCTCGACAAACAACGGATGGGCCTGGACCAGATGATCGCCCGGCTGGCGGGTGAATTTCGCTCGAACCCGAACCTGATCATCTACATCCGCGCCGACCAGGACGGCCCCTACAAAAACGTTGCGGCATTGATTGACGGCTGCCAGCGCGGCGGCATCACCCGCTATTCGCTCCGCACCGAACCGGCCCGATGAACCGCCTGCAAAAAAAATGCGTTGCCGTCACCGTGGGTATTCACCTGCTGTTGCTTACGATTTTGATCGTCGGGCCGGCGTTCTTTGCGCCCAAGCCAAAGGCAGATGACCTGCCGGTGCTCGATGTGATCCCGGCCAATCTGGTCGATGCGGCTTTCAACAGTGGCGTCGCCAACGCCGCCCCGCCGCCGCCCGAGCCGGTCGCGCCCCCGCAACCGCCGCTGCCCGTGCCCGTGGTCACGCCGCCGCCGGCACCGGACAAGGTCGAACCGGTCAAACCACCGGACAAGCTTACGCCGGCAGATTTGAAACCGCTGGACAAAACTACAAAACCGGAACCGCGCAAGCCGGAGATCAGCCTCAAACCAGTCACCCGCACGGCGCCGAAGCCCAGCCCGAACGCCAACGCCGACGCGAATAACGCCGCCCGCGCCCGCGCCATCCGCGCCGCTCTCAAAAATTTAAATCGCAACCTGACCTCGGCCACCACGGTGGATATGCCGGGCAACAGCAGCGTGGCCTACGCGAATTACGCCTCGGCCGTCAAAAGCATATACGAACAGGCGTGGATCCTGCCGGCGGATGTCAGCGACAACGCCAACACGAAAGTCAGTGTGACCATCGCCAACGATGGCACGGTCATTTCCGCACGAATCATCACCCCTTCCGGCGATGCCGGTTTGGACGCCTCGGTTCAGCGCACGTTGGAGCGGGTGAAGTTCATCGCCCCGTTCCCGGATGGAGCGACGGATAAAGAACGAACGTATACCATTAATTTTAACCCCCAAGTCAAACGATTGCTCGAATGAAAAAATACTACCCTGGCCTGTCTCAAATTTGTCTGGCGATTTGGCTTTTCGCGGCCGCGGTTGCGCACGGGCAGAATGAAATTACCATCAATCCAACGATTACCGTCCTTGGCAATACCAAGCCGATTCCCGTTTCTCTCGAAGGACTAACCGGCGAAGCCGCGGAAGCTTTGAAATTCGATTTGTACGTTCAGGGCTTCTCGTTCGTCCCGCCGGAAGCCGCGCAATATCAAATCAGCGGGTCCGCCAATGGCAACCTGCAGGGCCGGCTGACGGACCGCATAGCCAAGACCACCCTGCTGTCGCGCAGTTACACCGGGGCGTCGATAAGGCGGCAGGCCCACGCCTTTGCCGACGAAATCGTGCAGGCTATCACCCACAAGCCCGGCATCGCCCAAACCAAGATCGCGTGCAAGGCGCAATCGGCCAGCGGCAACGGCGAAATTTACGTGGCGGATTTTGACGGCCGCAACGCGCAGGCCGTCACGCATGACAACACCATCGTCGCCGCACCGGCCTGGGTGCCCGGCCAACTGGCGCTGTACTACACGTCGTACCAGCCCGGCAACCCGGATATTTATTACCACAACCTCACCACCGGCCAGCGCCGGATCGCGGCCGGCTATTCCGGCCTGAACACCAGCGCGGCGGTATCGCCGGACGGCTCGAGGGTGGCGATGATTTTGAGCAAGTCCGGCAGCCCGGACGTGTGGGTGACCAATGCGAAAAGCGGCAATTTGCGGCAATTGACCCACACGCCCGAGGACGAATCGTCGCCCTGCTGGTCGCCCGACGGGCAATGGATTTGTTTCGCGACGAAACTGAGCGAACGGCGCGTGCTCGCCAAAATCCCCGCCAGCGGCGGCGAAATCCAAAGAATCCCGACCACCGGCGCGCCGAACCCGACCGAGCCCGATTGGTCGCCGGACGGCAAATGGATCGCGTTCACGTCGCAGGCGGGTGGATTCGACATTTGCGTGATGCCGGCCGACGGCAGCGCGGCCCCGACAGTGCTGGTGGCCGGCGAGGACCCGTCGTGGGCGCCGAACTCGCGGACGCTGATTTTTGCGCGGCGCACGGGCGGGCATTATGTGTTGTCTGTGCTTGACGTGTTCACCAAACAGGTCAAGGATATTGCCCGGATTTCAGGCAACGATTCTCAGCCGGCTTGGGCAAGATAATTGGAATTTTTTTTGACGAACTTTTAACCAAATTTTAACCGAAGGAATAAAATGAAAATGACAAACCTGACCTACCTGTTGACGTTCGCCGTGGCGCTCACCCTGGCCGCGACCGGCTGCAAAAACCACCGGACTGTCGGCGTGACGCCGATCAAGGGGGCCCCGACCGGAAATCCAAGCGACACGGATATAAGCACCAAACCGTACACCGGCGATACCGGCAGCCCGCAGATCGCGGCCGCTCCGTTGGACACCTTCGAAGGCATGGTCAGAGACACAAGTGCGCTGGCCGCTTATACCATCCATTTTGCCTACGACAGCGCCGCCATTCGCAAGTCTGACAAGTCGAACCTGCAGGCCGTGGCCGACGCCTTGAGCCGGGATCGGAGCGCCAAGCTGCTCATCGAGGGCAATTGCGACGAGCGCGGCACGGAGGAATACAACCGGGCGCTCGGCGAACGCCGCGCCCAGGCCGCCCGCCAGGCGCTGGCCAAGCTTGGCGTGGATCCGATGCGCATTCGCACCATCAGCTACGGCAAGGACAAGCCGGCGGACCCGGGACACGATGAAGCCGCCTGGTCGAAAAACCGCCGCGACGACTTTGTCCTGCTCCACCCCAAGAGCGGGGCCTGAGCTGTCCAGAAAATTTGCCTTCTGCAATGGCCGCGCTCTACGCGGCCATTTTTTGTAGCGTCGAGCCCGTGGCTCGACCATCGGGCCGCAGGCCCGACACTACACCGCGGCCGTCGTTTTGGCGCTTTACTCCCGGCCCAAGCGGGCGTAGGCTGAGCAAGGCTCGATTATATTTATGAACTTCATGTTAGCAGCTTGGCTCGGTGGCATGGAATGGGTCATCGTGATTCTGGCCGTCCTGCTGTTGTTCGGCTCCAAAAAAATTCCCGAGTTGGCCAAGGGCCTGGGCCAGGGCATCAAGGAATTTAAAAAGGCGACCCGCGAAGTGACGGACGAAATCCAGAACGCGCCGACGGAACCGCCGACGGCCGCCAAACCGGCAGCCAGCGCCCCGCCGCCGCCCGCACCCTCCCGCGCCGACCTGCCGGCCTCGCCGCAATCCACCCCGCCGCCCAAGAACTGAGGCGGCGCGTTTCTGGCATGGCCGGCGACCACGACCCCGAAGCGGAACGCCCGGACGAGGCCGAGGGCGGCCCCGTCAAAACCTTTCTCGAACATCTGGAGGATTTCCGCTGGGTGCTCATCAAGAGCATCACGGCGCTGTTCCTCGGGATGCTCATCTGCCTGTTCGCAGCCAACCACGTCGTCGGCATCATCAAATGGCCGCTCCAGCATGCCTCGATGGATTACCCGGTCGTGGCCTGGAATGCCCTCCTGGGCTGGGCCCTGCCGATTGACCGGACGAAATTCATCGGAGCTGAGGGGAGCCAGACCGTCGTCGTCAGCTTCGGCACCAACCGCGTCGGGAATTTCCGGCTGCCGGCGGAACAGGGCCGGGCGCTGAATCTCGGCACCAACCGGCTGGTGTCCGTCCAGGTGGAGCCGCTCGTCGTGGGCACCAACCAGGTGCTCGGCTGGCGGGTGACACAGGATCCCGGGGCCATCGCCGACGCGCAACGGGCGAAGATTGACCTGGTCAACCTCAGCCCGGCCGGCGGATTCGTCGTGGCCTTCCAGGTGGGTATTTACGGCGGGGCGCTGCTGGCTTCGCCGTTCATATTTTACTTTGTCGTGGGATTCGTTTTTCCGGCGTTGAGAATCCGCGAGCGAAAGTACGTTTATCGCGGGCTGATGGTCGGGGTCGGCTTGTTTTTGGTCGGCGTGGCCTTCTGTTATTTCATCCTGATGCCAGTGGCGCTGGCGGCGGCGCAACTCTATTCGCAATGGCTCGGCTTCGGCGCCTTCCAATGGCGCGCGGAGGAATACATCAGCTTCGTGTGCAAATTCCTGCTCGGCATGGGGCTGGGCTTTGAATTGCCGGTGGTGGTGCTCACCCTGGTGAAGATCGGCGTGCTGGATTACCGCATTCTGGCCGGGGCGCGCCGCTACATGATCGTCATCAACCTGATTCTGGGCGCGGTGCTGACGACGCCGGAGCCGATCACGCAACTGGTCATGTTCGTGCCGTTGCAGGGCCTGTATGAGATCACCGTCTGGATTGCCTGGTATTGGGATCGCCGGGACCGGAAGCGGGCCGCAGCCGGTTCATAAAAGGCGCTTTACATCCACCCATTTCGGCGTAAGCTCACTGCGTCAACTTGAAAAACCTATGCGAAACGCCATTTCCCTTCTCGCTTTGACCGCGCTGGCCGCCCTATTCACCTCCGGTTGCGCAACCGGCCCTGAGCAAAAGCTGGGCATGAGCGACAAGCTCGGCCGCGGCATCAGCAACACCATGGAAATCACCCGCCTGGGTGACTTGCGACGGTCTATTGAGCAAAAGGCGGTATTTGACTCGCCCAGCGCCGGCTATACCGCCGGGGCCGTGCAGGGTCTGGGCCGCACCATCGCTCGAACCGGGCTGGGGCTGTTTGAAATTGCGACCTTCCCGATCCCCATGCCGGGAAAGGGTTACCGCCCCATCTGCACCCACTACATCCCGCCCGGGCCAGTCTATCCTGACAGCTACAAGCCGGGGCTGATTTCGGGTTCGACGTTTGATACGGACACGTACGCCGGCTTCAGCGGCGGCGATGTCGCTCCGTTTGTTCCCGGCAGCCGCTTCAAAGTCTTTGACAATTGAGCGCGGCCAAAATTGTTTTCCTCAGCGCGCCAACCTTTGACCGTTGGCGCGTTTTGTTTTGGTGACGGCCATGGAACGCCTTCATAAAAAATCGCCCGGCAAGGTCAACCTGCTGCTGAACATTCTCGGCAAGCGGCCGGACGGGTTCCATGAGCTCGAAACCGTCCTGCAGCCGGTCAACTGTTGCGACGATCTGACGTTCGCACGGCGCGAAACTGGAATCCATCTGGTCTGCGACAACAAAACGCTGCCTACCGACTCCCGAAATTTGGTCGTTCGCGCGGCGGAACTTTTTTTTACGGCGGCAAAAATTGACAGCGGCGTTGAAATCGAGCTGCGGAAGAAAATACCCCTGGCCGCCGGCCTGGGCGGCGGCAGCGGCAATGCGGCGACGACCCTGCTCGCGCTGAACGAACTGTTCGACCGGCCGCTGGCGTCGGCGAGACTGCATGAGTTGGCGGCCACACTCGGTTCGGATGTCCCGTTTTTTCTGCAAGACCGGCCGGCGCTCGCCACCGGCCGGGGTGAAATCATCCGACCGCTCGAGAATTTTCCCGCCTTGCGCGGCCGGGCGCTCCTGCTCATCCATCCGGGCTTTGGCATCGCCACGCCCTGGGCCTATCAGAATTTGGCGCGTTTCCCGGAGGCGTTGAATGGGCGGCCGGGACGGGCCCAAACGCTGATCTCACGGCTGCAAGCCGGCGATCTCCGTGCGGCCAGCGCTGAATTTTACAATTCGCTCGAGGCCCCAGCCCTGGCAAAGTATCCGGTGCTGGCGCTGTTCCAGGAGTTTCTCCGCGCCCACGGCGCGCTGGCCGCGCTGATGTCCGGCAGCGGCTCCACCACCTTTGCCGTCCTTGAAAATCCCGGCGCGGCCGAGACGTTGGTGGAAAAATTCAAGTCCAAGTTCGGTTCCAACGGCTGGACGGCGGTGGTGCCGGTGTGAAGGGAGGGACAGCGTGTTGCGCTGTCCGGACGCCGCAGCGCGGCGTCCCTACCCGTTGCTTTTGAACTTCGCCAGCGCAAATTCCGTCATCTCCGCCGCCGCGGGAATTTTGCAGGCCAGCGCCACCAGCCAGTAAACCGACCCCGCGAGGGCGGCTGGCACGAAGACGGCGCCCAGTTTCAACGCCAGACCATCGTGACCCAGGGAGATCTCCCAGAAGTGCCAGCCCACCAAGGCAATGATTCCGGCCAGCAGAGCGATCCCCAACAGCAGCACCAAGGGCCGGCGCAGCGATGCCATGTCCAGCTTGCCCAGCTTTTTGCGCAAGGCAAACCCCAGCAGCCCCACATTGACGCAGGAAGTCAGCGTGTTGGCGATGCCGGGACCGCCTTCGTGCAGCGTGGGCAGCAGGGCGGCGGCCGCGGTCAGATTGAGGGTGAGGCAGGCCAGGCTGATTTTCATCGGGGTCTTCGTGTCGCCGAGCGCGTAAAAGGCGCGTGCCAGGATGTTCACCGTGGAGAACATCACCAGCCCCGGCGCCAGGCAGGCGAGGGCGTAGGCGACGCGGTGGGTGGAAGCGCTGGTGAACTTGCCGTGCTCGAACAGCAATCGCACGATCGGCTCGGCCAGCGTCACCAGCAGCACCGAGGCGATCAGGTTCAGGAAGATCAATGTGCCCAAGCCGTGCCGCAGGGTGGCGCGGAATTCCGGATAATTGCGGTCCGTCGCCAGTCCGGCGAGCGTGGGCAGCAGATACGTCGCCAGCGAGATGCCGAACATGCCCTGGGGCAGCTCCATGAGCCGGACCGCGCCGTTGAAAGACGAGACGATGCCGGTGCCGACGAAAAAAGCGATCAATTGCACCAGCGCAACGTTGATCTGGAAGGCCGCCACGCCGATGGTGCCGGGAATCATCTGGCGCACGACGCGCCCCACGGTGGCATCGCCCCAGGGCGACACCCAGCGGTAGCGAAAACCGTCGCGCCAGAGCGTGGGCAGTTGAAACGCCGCCTGGGCCACCCCGGCCGCCAGGACGCCGTACGCCAGCGCAAAAATTTGCACCGGCAGCCTCTGTTCCGGCGGCAGCCCCACCCCGAATTTCGGCGCGAGCCAATAGACCGAGGCGATCATCACGACGTTCAACATCGTGGCGCCCATGGCCGGGATGAAAAAATGGCCGCGCGCGTTGAGCATGCCCATCATCGCCGCGGCCAGGCAGACGAGCAGCATGTAAGGGAACATCACCCGCAACAACCGCAGCATGAGCTCCCAGCGGGTGTCAAACTGGTGGACGGCCAACGCGATGGAGATGCCGATCATGACCACCGCGATGACGGCGCTGGCGGCAATGATCAGGCCGGAAATGACGGCATTGGCCGAACGCCACATTTCCTGTTCGCCGTGGATCTTTTCCTTCTCCTTGAACACCGGGATGAACGCCGCCGTCAGCGCGCCTTCCCCCAGCAACCGGCGGAACAGATTGGGGATGGTGAAGGCATATTGAAACGCGTCGTTGACCCAGCCGACGTTCATGAACGCCATGTACGCCATTTCGCGCAACATCCCGAGCAGCCGGCTGGTCAGCGTGGCCGCCGCCATGGCGCCGGACGATTTGAGCATCTGCGACATCGTCGGAAAAGGCTAACGGCCTAAGGCTAAAGGCTAAAGTTAAAAATCCTCCTCGTCGCCGTCCTCGTTCTCGTCATCGGACAATAAATCTGAGGACGAGGACGAGGAGGAGAACGAGGACAATTCAGGCATGACGGAAAGTCAATGTTGGCATTTCCGGATTGGCAACCTATCCTGTCTACGTGAGCATTCTCGACGAACTCAAGTGGCGCGGACTCGTGGCCGATTGCACCGACGCGGCGGAACTGGCGAAAAAGCTCTCCGCGCCGATGGTCCTCTACTGCGGGTTTGATCCGACGGCGGAGAGTCTGCATGTGGGCAACCTGGTGCCGCTGCTGGCGCTGCGGCGGTTTCAATTGCTCGGGCATCATCCCATCGCCGTGGCCGGCGGCGCCACCGGCATGGTCGGCGATCCCAGCGGCAAGACGCAGGAACGGCAGTTGCTCACGCCCGAAATTCTCGCGCACAACATCGCCCGCGTGAAAGTGCAGCTCGCGAAGCTGCTGGATTTTGAGACAAAACAAAATCCCGCCCGGCTGGTGGACAACGCCACCTGGACGGCGAACGTGTCGTACCTCGATTTCCTGCGCGACATCGGCAAGCATTTTTCCGTCAACCAGATGGTGGCCAAGGAGAGCGTCCGCGCCCGGATGGAAGACCGTGAGGTGGGCATCAGCTACACCGAATTCAGCTACATGCTGCTCCAGGCGTTTGACTTTTACGTGCTCTGCCGGGACCACAACTGCGAACTGCAAATCGGCGGCAGCGACCAGTGGGGCAACATCACCGCCGGCATTGATCTCACGCGCAAGAAACTGGGCAAGACGGTTTACGGCCTGACCCTGCCGCTCATCACCAACGCCGACGGCTCGAAGTTCGGCAAGACCGAAGCCGGCGCCGTGTGGCTCGATGCCAAACGGACCAGCGTCTATAAATTCTACCAGTTCTGGATCAACACCGACGACCGGGATGTCATCCGTTACCTGAAATTCTTCACATTTTTGACGAAAGATGAAATTGAAGCGCTGGAGAAAAAACACGCCGAAAATCCCGGCCCGCGCGAGGCCCACCGGGCCCTGGCCAAAGCCGTGACGGATTTAATCCACGGCCCGCCCGCCACGGCGGAGGCCGTCCGGGCCAGCGAGATTCTTTTCGGCGGCGACTTGAAAGGCATTGCCGAAGCCACATTCAACGAAATCGTCGGTGAAATTCCGACCCAGGCACTCGAGCGATCCAAGCTGGAAGGCGCCGGCCTGCCGCTGGTGGAATTGCTCGTTCACGCCGGCCTGTGCCCGTCCAAAGGCCAGGCGCGCAAAGACATCGAAGGGGGCGGCGTGAACGTGAACAATGTCCGGGAAGCCAATGCGGCTCGCGCCGTCACCCCGGGGGATTTGCTTTTCGGCAAGCACCTGCTTTTGCGCAAAGGCAAAAAGAACTACGTGGTCGTGACGGCGAAATAATATTGTAGTCCTCCAGGCAAGGTGGACTGCACTTACAACAGTCGTTATCGCTTTAATCGGAAGAATAAGTTTCCATTGGCTGACAAAGGGATGGTGACACTTTGGTTCGTGCCGTCAGCGGTGGCAACGGGGAACCCGGCGGGTATCCAATTCGTCGTCGCCAAATCCGAATTCGTCTGAAGCGCGAATCCCGCCAAATCCGATGACCAGGAGATGACGAGGGTGTTTGCGGCAGTGGATGTAATGCCCAACGTCGGCGGCGGGACAATGTTCTGCGTGAACACCGTTAACGTGTTGGAGACATTTGCACTGATCAAGTCCGCTTTGCCATCGCCGTTGACGTCGGCCGCAACGACATAAAACGGCTCGTCGTTTGCCGAAAGCATGGTATTGAGGCCAAAGTTGCCGCTGCCGTCGTTCGTAAACACGGTCAGCGCATTGCCCGTCCAGTTTGCGCAGATCAGATCCACTTTGCCGTCGCCGTTGATGTCGGCTGCTGCCACAGAAACCGGTGTGCCGCCCACGGTGGGCGCGGCACTGGCGGCTAAGTTGCCGGAGCCATCATTCGTAAGGACGGTCAATGTTCCGTCCTCATTGGCGCTAATCAAATCCACTTTGCCATCGCCATTGACATCCGCCACCGCCAATCCATGCGGGCGCGTTCCCACGGCAGGTGCGGCATGGAAACCGAAGCTGCTGCCGCTGTTGGTCATAACCGTCAAGGTGGTGCTCAGGTTTTTGGCGCTGATCAAATCCACCCTGCCATCGCCATCGACGTCTGTCGCGATCACAGAAGATGTGTAGCCACCCGTGTTGAGTATGGAGGGCGAGTTAAAACCGCCAAGTCCGTTGTTGATCAACACATACAGCGCCCAATACCAATCGGCGCAGACCAAATCCAGCCTACCGTCGCCATTCAGGTCGGCGGCCACGACGCACGTCGGCATAGAGCCAACGGCGGCCGTAGCATTGACGGTCAAGCGGCCGTGGCCATTGTTCGTCAGGACGGTCAGCGTGCCAGGATACCCGGGGCCGCTGCCATAGTCAGCGCACACCAAATCTGGTTCACCATCGCCATTGATATCGGCTACCGCCAGGCAGGCGGCGCCTACTGTCAGCGTGGTAAACAGGCCAAACCCACCACTCCGATTGTTAGTCCACACGGTTGCACCGCCGGCGCTGCACACCAAATCCGGATAGCTGTCGCCGTTAATGTCCGCCACCGCGAGCCAGTCCGCCGGGTGGCTCAAGCTGATGGTGCTGGACGTGAAAGTGAGGCTTTGGGCCGTGGCGGGATGAAACCCGGCAGACAATCCCATGGCGACGAACGCAAGGCCAAAATAATTTTTCATAAACAGCTTCCTTCCGATTTTGGCTCGATTAATTGAACCTTTAGTCTTATTGAGAGCTGTTGTCAATAAGATTGATTAAATCCCCACCAGAAAACAAACATCAAACTAATGTTGCTGGCTGATGTTGGCGAAGGGTCAAGTCGCCTTGGTGTCAGACGGAACTTTGTTGCGAGGTTAATTTTGCCGCTCGTCTGTCACGGCTTGGGTCCCATCGGGTACTGTCATTTCAAGCGCGCTGCTTTGGGGCAAGCGCCTTCTGCTGCGCAACGGAAAGAAAAACTGCGTCGCAGTCCTGGCGAAGCGGCCCGATGCAGCCGGCGGTTGGATTTAACGAGAACCAGCAGGGGTTCAGAACGGGCTTTTCCGGGTGTAGCGCACAACCACGGCGGTGTGGCTGAGCATCTCCACCACGGACTCGAGGCTGGCCGCCTTTTCCAGAATCGGCAAGGCCACGTCGTCCCGCACCAGGATGTCCAAAGGGAGTTGTTCGGGATAGCTGGCCGAGCGGAGAGCGTTCCCGTTAATGCCGTTGGCACGGTGCGTCGCCAGGCCGGATCCGTTGGTTTCCTGCGCCAGGCAGACCGTTCGGCCGTTGCCATTCCGATGCGCCGAACCGGTGCCGGTGCGATTCCGCGGGTCGTTGGACCAGCCCAGGCTGGGTTCCGAAAACGCCGGCGCGGCCAGGGTGGGAACCGGCAGAGGCTGACCGTTGGGCTGGCGCGATTTCAAATCCTGCAGCAGGTCGGCGACGATGCCGTGCCCGATGTTCAACAGCCAGGCAAAGATCTGCGCCCGGGGACAGCGGAAGATGTCCTCGTAAAGAAAAACCAGTTCCTGCGGCAGCACCTTCAACACATGGGCTTCGGCCTCCAGCCAGTCCTTCCGGAGCGAAGGGTAATCTTCGATCGTCAGCAGCTTGCGCAGTTCGCCGTTCAAGGGCGGGTGCAGGGAATTCAGGTATTTCAATTCGACAAAGTCAATCCGGCCTTCCTGGTTGAACCGGTGTGAAATTTTGACCCGGCCATGGCGCAGGTTGAAATCGCCGGCGTAACAGATGGAAAGAATCACGTGGTCATAAATGGACTGCACCTGCATCTGGTAACCGGCGGCCTTGCCGCCGTAGTTGCGCTTGCCCCGCGCGCCATGAGTGGCCGGTGTCCGGCCGTGCAAGCGGCTTTCCAGGTGGGTCAACCGGTGGAAATAATCGCTCGCCGGAGAAAAATCGTTGCGCTGGAGAAAATCCCGCGCCGACTGGATTTCCGCGCGCCCGACGGCCGGGCCGGCATGGACGCGCTGTTCCAGGGCTTCCACGAGTTCCCGGACCTGTCGTTTGTTGTCTTTGGTGGCCATCCGAAGGTATAACGTTTTGAGGCACCTTAACCCGGCCAGCCCGGCTGACAACTGTGCGTTTGGACGCACACCCCAAAAAAATCAACTGGCGGCCATCGCCGGGATCAGGATTCCCGGGCCAATGCCTCGGAACGGATGGCGTCCACAAACGGCGGCATGGGGCAATCCAGCGAATCGGCGATGGCGCGAAGCAGTTCAGCTTCGCGTTCGGTGACGTGGTTGTCGGCCGCGACGGTTTTGCCAAAGGCCAACAGGAGGGTTCGTTGCACGGCGGCTGGGCATTTGGCCAGCCGGGCCAGAGCGGCGTCCACCTGAGACAGGTCCCATTGGCTGCGGGGAATGAACCGGATCGCGGAGGCCGGCAGTCCGAGGAACCGTTGGCCGCTGGCAAAGGCCTGGCGGGCCGCCGGTTCGTCACCCTGGCCGACGTGTGCCAGCGCCGAAAGGAGCAGCGCACATTCCGGCAAAACATCCTCAATCCGCCCATACCGGGCCTGGGCCAAGTCCGGGCCCTCGAAATAGGCGCGCAACTGGCGGGCCACCAGTTTCATCAAGGCGTACTCGAAAAGCTCGATGGCCTGGTCACAGACAGCGAGCTCCTGCACGGTGTCCCGAAAAGCGAGGTATTCATCCACGTTGCGGGCGCGCAAAGCCGGGACCGCCAGTTCGGCCAGCGCGAGTTTGGGTTTTGTTGCCTGCGCCCCAAGCTGCACCGCCAGCGCCGCCGTTCGGGCAAACTCGGCCGGTGCCAGTCGGTTCCGCAGAATGTCCATTTGCTTCGCCCGCACGGCTTCATCGCCGCTCAGCAGCAGCGCATAGATGATGCCGGCCGCCCCGGCCGGTTGCCGCAGGGCCCGTTCAATCTCCGGCGGGATATCCAGGCGCACGACCGCCGCTTGCTTGAGGTGCTCGGCGGTCAGGCAACCGGCGCCCGCCACCAGGGTTTCGGGCCGCTGGCGCGCCGCCGCCATCGCGCGGACCAGCGTCCGCTCGTAAACCTGGTCGCGCTCCGATTGGTTGGGGGGCAGCGATTTGACCCGGGCAAAATGGCCGTCGAAAGCCGGGTCGATCGCCCGGATCCGCTGCACCAGGGGCGGATGCGTGGACAGAATGCTGAAGAAAGGATCGTAGCCTGAATTGGCAAAATACAAATGGCTCGCCGACTCCGCAGAGGGCGAGTCCAGCCGGCCCTGTTTGAAGAGTCCGCCGATTTTTTTCAGGGCGCCGCCGAGGCCGTCGGGATTGCGCGTGAACTGCACGGCCGCGGCATCGGCCAGCCATTCGCGCTGCCGGCAGATGGCGCTTTTGATCAGGCGCACGAAGGGCAAATTGAGCGAGCCGAGGATCACGAACAAAATCCCGAGGGGCGCCGTCGGCAACGTGGTGACCGAATCCTCATCCACCAGGATGGAATCGTCGGGAGACGGTGCCGCCGTGGTGCCGTAAATCAAGGCCCGGCCCAGCAACGTCGGCCAGAACAGGCCGTGGGCCAAACCCATCAATTTCATGTTCAGGCGGGTGTCCCCGTTCAGGATATGGCTGAATTCGTGGGCGACGATCCCCTGCAACTCGTCGCGCGTGAGCAATTTGACGCAGCCGCGGGTGACGCCGATGGCCGTGTCGTCGCGGGTGTGCCCGGCGGTGAAGGCGTTGATCCCGCGTTCGTTGTCGAGCACGTAAACTTCCGGCACCGGCAAGCCCGCCGCCAGCGCCATTTCCTCGATGACATGGCGAAGCCGCTGCTCGTCCAGGTCGGCGGTCTCGGTAGAAACGCAGCGGCCGCCGAGTCCTTCCGCCACGGACGGTCCGCCTTCAGCAAGCTGGCGGATTTTGTAAACGCAGCCGGCGGTGATGAAAACCATCGTGCCGAGGGCAATCCAAAACGCGAGATGCGGATTCCAAAGCCATTGTAAAAATTCAAAGGGGTGCGTGAAGGCGCCCCCCAGCCGGAGCAGCGTCGCGACCAAAAATTCGTTGAAGAAATCGTAGGCGTTGGCGATGGGCGGTCCGTAACGGAGAAACGGTTGAAGCAAAGCCGCCAGAATCAGGTAATTGAGCAACAGGATGACCAGCACCGCCAGGGCGAACAGTCCCATCAGCCGGCGGGATTGATTCCGGGCACGTTCCTGGCGGTCAAAAAAATCCATGGGCGACCACCCGCTTGTAGCACAAGCCTCGGCGCCGGGAAACACTTTTGCCGCAAAGGCAGCTTATGGCTTGGGGTCGGCGAACCGGGCAAAGATCTGGTTGGCTTCCTCCAGCGTCTCTTTCGAGCCGATGTCAAACCAGAGTCCGGGCACGCGCCAGGTGTAAACCGCCGTGCGCGGATAGAGCCACTGCACGAGGCGGCCGGGCTGGTCGGGGTTGTTGCCATCGGCGATGTACTGCCGGATCAGCGGAATCGTGGACCGGGGATAGAAATACAATGCGATGCCGGTGAGCGTGCTGGTCGGGGCCTTCGGTTTTTCCTCGAAAAACGTGATGCGTCCGGATGCGTCCGTGGAAATCGAATTGTACTTTTTGATTTCCTCAAGGTTGCCGACGTCGTAGAGCGCCAGCACGGGCGCATTTTTCTCGCGGCAATACTTCCCGAATTCGCCGAGCTTCTGGCTGAACAGATTGTCGCCCGCGACGATGACCAGGTCGTCGTCCACGTTCTGGGTTTTGAGGACGTAATGGATGTCCCCGATGGCGCCGAGCTTGTTGGTGTCATCGGTCGAGCCGTCATTGACGACGGTGAAGTTGAGTTTGGCCTTGGTGGCGCGGTAGTGGTCGGCCCAGGCCTGGAACTGGCCGGCGAACTTGGCATTGGTGACGACGTACACGCGGTCAATGCCGCTGATGGGCGCCAGGTTGTCGAGCACGTGCTCGATCATGGGCTTGCCGGCAACGGGCAGCAACGGCTTGGGCCGGGCCAGGGTGAGCGGATACAGGCGCGTGGCGTAACCGGCGGCGAGAATGATGATTTTCATTTCTGATTCGTTAAACCGTTAAATTGTTCAATCGTTGAATCGGGAAAACCCCGCAGGAAAATACGATTAAACGATCAAACGATTCAACCATTTAACGCCGCTCAGGACTTGCTTTCGAACAGGCTGGGGGCCGTGGCCCGGGCCAGTTCCTGGCAGCGCCGGTAGATTTCCGAGGGCGACTCGCATTGGAGCGCGAATTCGGCCACGGCCTTGGCCTCGCTCAGTTTGAGCCGGCGGATGATGTACTTCACCTGCGGGACCACCGAGGGGGCGGCGCTCAACTCGTCCACCCCCAGGCCGATCAACAGCGGCGCGAGGGTGGCATCGCCGGCGATTTCACCGCACACGCCCGTCCAGATGCCGTGCTGATGCGAGGCGTCCACCGTCGTTTTGATGAGCCGCAGGATGGCGGGGTGGGTGGGCTCATAAAGATGCGAGACCCGCTCATTCGTGCGATCCGCCGCGAGGGTGTACTGAATCAAATCATTGCTGCCGATGCTGAAAAACTTCGCCCGGCGGGCGAGCGTCGGGGCGATCAAGGCAGCCGAGGGAATCTCAATCATCGCGCCGATGGGCAGGTTCGCATCAAATGACCTGCCTTCGGCGCGCAACTCGTCCTTGCACTTTTCGACGAGGGCGTTGGCCTGGATCAGTTCGTCCAAGCCGGAAATCATGGGGTACATCATCTTCACGTTGCCCTCGGCACTGGCGCGGAGGATGGCGCGGAGTTGCGCGCGGAACAATTCGGGCTGCGCGAGGCGAAACCGGATGGCCCGCCAGCCGAGAAACGGGTTGATCTCCTGCGCCAGGTGCAGGTGCGAGGCAAACTTGTCGCCGCCCAGGTCGAGCGTGCGGATGATGATCGAGTTCGGCTTGAGCGCCGCAGCCACCTCGCGATAGACCTTGAACTGCTCCTCCTCGGTGGGGAGGCTGTCGCGGTTGATGTACAAAAATTCCGTGCGGAACAGGCCCACGCCCTCCGCTCCGCTGGTCAGCACAGCTTCAATGTCATTCTGGTCCTCGATGTTGGCGGAAAGGTGGACGGGTTGCCCATCGAGGGTGACCGCGGGCTGGCTGCGGATTTCCCGGAGTTTTTCATCCAGGGACGCCTTGATTTTCGCCAACTGGCCATATTCAAAGAGCGTCTGGTCGGTCGGATTGACGATGATGGTGCCGTTGTAGCCATCCAGCAGCGCGTAGTCGCCGCTGTCCAGCTCCTGGGTGGCGGTCTGGAGACCGACCACGGCGGGGATCCCCAGCGACCGCGCCATGATGGCGGTATGCGACGTTTTGCCGCCGATATCGGTGGCAAATCCCAGCACGAACTCCTTGTTCAATTGCGCGGTGGTGGACGGGCTGAGGTCGTGGCTGACCAGGATGCAGGACTCGGTCAGGTGATGAAGGTCAAACGCGTCCTTCACCTCGAGCAGATTATCCAGCACGCGCGACGTGAGGTCGCGCATGTCGGCGGCGCGTTCGCGGAGGTATTCATCGTTGGCGGCCAGCAGGGCCTCGGCGTAGCGCTCGGCAATGGCGTGAAAGGCGTATTCAGCGTTGACCTTCTCTTCGTTGACGAGGCGGATGACTTCGCCCACGAGCGCGTGGTCTTCCAGCATCAGGAGGTGCGCTTCAAAGATGTCCGCCTCCTTGGCGCCCAGGTTCTCCACGACCTTGCGCTGCACCTCGAGGATTTGCTGGCGGGTCTGGACGAGCGCTTTTTCGAACCGGCTGGTTTCCGCGGCGGCTTCCGCGGCGGCAATTGTGCGCCGGGCGATGATGTGACGGGCGCGATGGAGCACGAGAATTTTACCGCGACAAACGCCGTCGGAAACGGCGATGCCACGCAGAATCTTTTCTCCCTTTTGCGGCCGCTCGGGCATGGAGGGAGAAATAGCCGAAACCGGCCGGTTTAGCAATTCCCGCCGCAAAAATAAAAAGCCCGCCGGCGGCGGGCTCCTTCCATTTTCAAAATCAACCGATTACGCCCGTTCCATGTATTTCCCGGTCCGGGTGTCCACCTTGATTTTTTCGCCGGTCTTGATGAACAGCGGCGCCTGGATGCTGATGCCGGTTTCCAGCGTGATGGGCTTTTGGACGTTGTTGGCCGAGTCCCCCCGGATGCCCTCCGGCGCGTCGGTCACCGTCAACACCACACTGGACGGCAATTCGACCGACACGCATTTTTCCTCGACGAAGGTCACGGTCACCGCGCCGTTCTCCACCAGGTAATTCTTTGCGTCGCCGACCAGTTCGTCGGTGAGGGTGACGGTTTCGTAGGTTTCCGGGTCGGTGAAGACGTAGTCGGCGCCGTCCTTGTAGCTGAATTCCATCTTTTTGGTGATCATCGGCACCGGCTCGATGCGCTCGGTGGAGCTGAACCGCACGTCGGAGGATTTGCCGGTGCGGATGCTGCGGAGGGTGGCCTGGACAAAGGCGCGCAGGTTGCCGGGCGTGCGGTGCTGCATGTCCAGCACCACACAGATATCCCCGTTGTAATTGATCGCCATGCCGCGGCGAAGGTCGTTTGCTGTTGCCATAATTTGAAAATTGGGTCGTTACTTTGCCACTCCCCGCCAGGGAGCCGGAAAGAATAGCCGAAAGGCAGTTGAACGCAAGCGCGGTTTGGAGAAAGAAGTTATTAACAACCTGTTAACATTCAGCCATTAATCAATAACTCCACCTTGACACCACAAAACTTGGTATGTTACAAACAGGTGACCACAATAAGCTGTGGCCTTATGCGTTGCCCTAAATGTGGCGGTCAGGAAGATAAAGTCATTGATTCACGCGCATCGCGCGAGGGGGCAACCATCCGCCGCCGCCGGGAATGCATCCAGTGTGGCCATCGTTTCACGACGTATGAGGAAGTGGAGCGCGAGGGTTTGATGGTGCTCAAGCGTGACGGGCGGCATGAGGAATTTTCACGCGAAAAGCTGCTGACGGGGATTAAAAAGGCCTGTCAGAAGCGTCCCGTGAGTCCGCAGGTCATGGAAGATCTGGTGGATCACATTGTCGCGGCGGTCACCGGCAAATTCGAGGGTGAAGTGCCCGCTGAATTCATCGGCAAAATGATCGTGGACGGGCTGCGGAACATCGACGAAGTGGCATACGTGCGGTTTGCGAGTGTGTACCGCCGGTTCCAGGAAGCCACCGACTTCGTGCACGAAGTAAAGAAACTGGAGACCAAACAATGATTGCGCTGCAATCGGATTGCCTGCTCTTCCAACTGGCGAGCGGCGAGAGCGTGCCGTGCTCGGCGGAGATGATCTCCGTGGAGTTGACCGGCAACGTTGAGGGCCGCCTCGATCCGGAAGTCCTGCGCCATGCCACCGCCTCCGTGTTTCACTACTTTAAAAATGACCTGGAGCGCGAATCGGTCACCGTGGGCGAATTCGCCCAAGCGCTGGAAAAAGTCCTGCGCAACCTCGGATTCAGCATCCGCACCGGAGTGACGGACGCCGGAACACGCGAGGTCATTGAGACCGACCTCGGGCGGTTTGTCCGCGAATCCGCCGCCAGCCTCGAACTCCTGTTCTTTCCGCGCCTCCGGGACGAGCTGCGCGCCCAGCTCCGCCAGTCGCCGCGCCTGCTGCGCTTCCGGGGCCTGCGCGACTGCGTCAAGCACCTCACCGGCGCGCGCCGCTGGAGCCCCCGATGCGAGCAGCTGCAGGATCACATCATCGAATTCCTACGTTCCTGCCTCACGGCTGAGCCGGAACAGGGCGAATGCGCGCTGGTGGTGGAGTGATGGAAATTTTCAATTTTGAGTTTTTAGTTTTGGGTTGGCCCGCGCTGCGCCATGATTGTTTCCAACTTAAAATTAAGAATTCAAAATTCAAAACCCGATGAAGACGCTGTTTGAGAAAATCATCGCGCGGGAGATTCCCGCGACCATCGTTTACGAGGACGATCTGGTGTTCGCGATTCGCGACATCAATCCCCAGGCGCCCAAGCACGTTTTGCTCGTGCCGCGCAAGTCCATCCCGCGCCTGTCCGAGGCCAAGCCGGAGGACCATCAGGTGCTGGGGCATCTGCTGCTCAAGGCCGCCGAGCTGGCGAACAAGCTGGGCCTCACGGAAAAAGGTTACCGGCTGGTCATCAACAACGGCGAGGACGGCGGCGAATCCGTGCCGCATCTGCACGTCCACATCCTGGGCGGACGCCACATGGCCTGGCCGCCGGGGTGAGCTGTGAGCTTAGAGAAACTTCTGCAGTACGTTCCCCAGCCGCTTGATGGCTTCGTGGATGTCCACTTCGCTTGCGTTGCCGAAGCTGATACGCATTTCGTGGTCCGGTTTGCGACGGGTGGGATCGTCCGCGTAACAAATTGCCCCCGGCACATACAGCACGTCGCCGCGGAGCGCCGAGCGGAAAATCTCTGATTTCACGCCGGTGGGAATCTGCCGCGGCAGGCGCGCCCAGAAATAAAGCCCGCCCTCCGGTTCCCACCATTCGATCTCCGGAGGGAAATACATTTTAATGGCCTGTTTCATCACGCCCGCCTTGTGCGCGTAGCGTCTCCGGAGCTGTGTAACATGCCGGGCGTAACTGCCCGAGGCCAGCGTCTGGGCGGTCAGGTGTTGCAGCAAGTTCGCCGTGCCGAAGTCGTGATTGCCCTTGATGTGTTTGACAGCGGAAAACACCGGCTCCGGGAGGATGCCATAGCCCACCCGCGCGCCGGTCGCGAAAGGCTTGCTGAAGGTGCCGGCATAAATGACCCGGTCCGACGCCCCCCGTACGGACAGTGCCGACGGCACGTCCCGGCCGGCAAACCGCAACTCGCGGTAAGCCGCGTCCTCCAGCAGGTAGAGCGGGTGGCCAGCCGCCTGCTCATATTTTTTCAGGAGTTTCAAGATGCCGCGTTTTTTGTCGAAACCGGTCGTGATCCCCGTCGGGTTTTGAAAATAGCTAACCAGGTAGAGAAACTTGGCCCGGCGCAATTCCCCGCGGCGCCGGAGCGATTGCAGAACCTGCTCCAGATGCGCGAGGTCGAGGCCGTCACGCTGGAGCCGGATGCTGCGGGCGCGCAAGCCGCGGCTCTGGAGGATGCCGAGAAACACAAAGTAGGTCGGGTCTTCCACGAGCACTATGTCGCCGGCGTCGCACAGCGCCTCGGCAGTCATGTAAAGCAGTTGTTGCGAGCCGCTGGTGATGAGGAGGTGTGCGGAGCAATAATTTTCATCCTTATCCTTCATCCTCATCCTCGTCCTCGATTTGGATCTGCGGGATGACGATGACGAGGAGGCAGAGGAAGCATCCAAATGGCGCAAGTGACGCGCGGTCAATTGACGCAGTTTCGGCTCGCCGGCAGTGCTGCCGTATTGCAGGGCCGGCCGGCCGGTTCGGGGCGAGCGCAAAACCAGATTCAAAGCGGTCCGCGTTTCGGTTACGGGCAGGGAAACCGGGTCGGTGAATCCGGCGGCGAGGGAAATCAGCCGGGGACGCGACAGCGCCGCGTGCATGAGCCAGGAGATGGGCGGCTCGGTGGTGCGGCGGCCCAGGGCGGACAGGGCGGAATTTCTCATATTCAACGACACCGAACATCGAACATTGAACGCTGAACGTCGAACGTATTTTGTCGGCGGATTCGCGGGCTTCCCCTCACTTCGCGCCAAACACGCTGTCGAGGATGACTTCCTTGGTCTTCCAGAGCAACGCCATCGTCATGGCCAGCGGCAAGAGGGCGAAGAGGATGAGAGCCCAAAACCCAAAGCGGTCCGGACCGCAAGAGAAGGCGCCGAAGGCGGATTGCCATTGGAACGGATGCCGGAGGGCGATTTGGCCGGAGCCGAGGATCAGCAGGGTAACCAGCAGCCAGCGGTTGAGCACGGTGAACAGCAAGGTCTCCTGGCGCAACGTCTCGTCCGGCAACATGGCCCCGAGCCGTCTGAGCACGACGTTCAAATTGAACAGGAACAGGATGGCGGACAAAATCAGAACCAGCACGGCCGCGTTGAAAAAAGGCTGGCCGGGCATTTTGTTCTGCCAGTAGAGAAACGGGCACAGTCCGAAATTGACGAGGCCGAGGAGTTTGG
The DNA here is from genome assembly GCA_035506715.1 of Candidatus Acidiferrum sp. Classification (GTDB taxonomy): domain Bacteria; phylum Verrucomicrobiota; class Verrucomicrobiia; order Limisphaerales; family UBA11358; genus UBA11358. The sequence goes on from DATJOW010000149.1 coordinate 22,105, forward strand.
CGCGGTCGAGGGCATTGCGCCAGGGCCGTTCCTGTTTTTGGAAACTACTCATCAGCCGGAGGCCGTAGAGCAGCAGGCCGGTGCCGGCCAGGGCGGGTATGATGCTCGCGGCCTTGAGCCAGTCGGCCCGCGCAGTTTCGGCGCAGACGATCAGGGACGCCGGCAACCCCCAAAACAGGGCGGAAAGCCCGCGCGCCAGCTGCCCGAGCGAGCGGAGCAGATCAACGTTGGGCGCGAGGTTGTCCATGATTAACGAGGATGAAGGATAGGAGAGGGAAGCCGATGTTTGCAAGCAGAGGGGTTTCCCTTGACCCGCCTTCGGCGGTCCTCGCGGTTAAAAATTCAGGTACGTGTAGGCTTTCAGGCCGCGCTCATAATCATCGAGCAGGCGCATGGCTTCGGACGGTTTCATGCGGTCGGATTTGATGGCTTCATCCATCTGGGCCTTCATCAGCCGCTTGAGTTCGTTTTCGTCGTACTGCACGGCCGCGAGCGACTGGATGATGGTGTTGCCTTCGATGATTTCCTCGATGTAATAGCCGGTCGGCTCGTCGGGCTCGAGAAAAACATGGACCTCGTTAACCCGGCCGAACAGGTTGTGCAGGTCGCCCATGATGTCCTGGTAGGCGCCCATCAGGAAAAAGCCGAGGTAATAAGGCTCGTGCTGGCCATTGCCGCCGAGCGGGTGCAGCGGCAGGGTGTCGCGGACGTCGCGAAAATCGATGAACTTGCTCACCTGCCCGTCGGAATCGCACGTGATGTCCACCAGGGTGCCTTCGCGGGTGGGGCGTTCGTTCAGGCGGGCAATCGGCATGATGGGGAACAACTGGTCGAGGGCCCAGTGGTCGAGGAGGGACTGGAAAACGGAAAAGTTGCAGAGATACTGGTCGCCGAGCGTATCTTCAAGCTGGCGAATTTCCTCCGGCACATAAGCCTGGCCCTTGTAATTTTCCACCACCGCGCGGCTGATCTGCCAGTAGAGGTCCTCGATTTTCGCCTTGTCCGGCAGCCCCAGCACGCCGAGGGTGAACATGTGCTGGGCGTCGTCGCGACGCTCGAGCGCGTCGTGGTAGGCCTCGAGCTTGCTCAGGTTGCCGAGGTTCTTGCGGATGTCGAGCAGCTCCCGAACAAGCGGGTGCTCCTTGTCGCCAAATTTCAACAATTCGCTGGGCCGGGTCTTTTCAATTGCGCCGAACACCTCGACGATCAGCACGCTGTGATGCGCCACGATGGCGCGGCCGCTTTCACTGACGATGTCCGGGGGCGGCACGTTTTCGGCGTTGCATACGTCCGCGATGTAATACACCACGTCGTTGGCATATTCCTGCAACGTGTAATTCGTCGAGCTGTTGAAGGCCGACCGGCTCCCGTCGTAATCCACACCCAGCCCGCCACCCACGTCAAGGTAGGAAACCGGGAAGCCCATCTGATGGAGCTTCGCATAGAGCCGGGCGGCTTCCTGCACCGCCTTTTTCACCGTAAGAATATCCGGCACCTGCGAGCCAATGTGGAAATGCAGAAGCTTGAAGCAGTGCCCCAGGTTCTCCGCCTTCAATAATTCCGTGGCCGCCAGCAACTCGGCGGTGCTAAGGCCGAACTTGGCGTTTTCGCCGGCACTGCCGGCCCAGCGGCCCGTTCCCTTGCTCAACAGCCGGGCGCGGATACCGATGAGCGGCTCGGCGCCGACGGTCCGGGAAATCGCGATGATTTGCCGCAGTTCCTCGAGTTTTTCGACCACCAGGATGACCGCCTTGCCGAGCTTGATGCCGAGCAGGGCCATGCGAATGAACTCCGGGTCCTTGTAACCGTTGCAGACAATCAGGCTGCCGAGCTGGCTTTGCAGCGCCAGCCCGGCAAACAACTCGGGTTTGCTCCCCACCTCCAGGCCGAATTCAAACGGCTTGCCCGCGTCCAGAATCTCCTCCACCACCTCGCGGAGCTGGTTGACCTTGATGGGAAACACGCCGCGATACCGGCCGTGATAGTTGTATTCCGTGATGGCGTCACGGAAGGACTGATTGATCGCCTCGACGCGATGGCGCAGGATGTCCTGGAAACGGATGAGCAGGGGGAATTTCAGGCCGCGGGCCTTGGACTCTTCAATCACGTCGGTCAAATCCACCGCCACGCCGGCGCCCTGCAAGGGACGTGCCACGACGTGTCCGGCCTCGTTGATGTCGTAATACTTCGCGCCCCAGCGATGGATGTGGTACAGCGCACGGGCCGTTTCGATGTCCCACGGCGGCGGCGCATCGGTTGCGTTGCTCATCTCGGTGAAATCAAACCGAGCGCACTATAAAACGCCGGGCGCAGAAAGCAACCAGCGGAATGAAAATTTTTTGCGGCGATTTCTTCGCCTCCAGACTACCAGTCGGCGATGCATTGCTTGCGGGTGAACTGGGAACTCTGCGGCGTGTATTGCTGGAACTCCACCTCCGTGCCGTCCGGGTCCTGGCACCAGCACTGCCAGGTTTCGTCGCAGCCCTTCTTTTTGGCGGTGACTTTCAACCCGCGCTCGATCAACTTGTCCCGGAGGGCATCGAGATCATCCACCTCCAGGCAGAGATGGTGGATCCGCTGGCGGCCGGGTTCCGCCTCCGCGCCGGCCTTGAAAATTTCGAGGAAGTGATTCCCGTCAACCTGGAGGTAAAACCCGAACAGTTCGCCATGCTTCAGGAAGTCGAAATGCCGGCGCAATCCGAGCGCACCGCAATAGAAATCCAGGCTGCGATTGAGGTCTTTGGAAAAAAGGCACACGTGAGCCAGAGTCTTGATCATAAATGGTTGCTTGAACTGCGCGGACTATAGAACACCGCCGCCGGAATTCAACCGGTGATTTGACCTCGGGGGGCGTTTCCCGCTTTGCAGGCCGGCCCGGATCTGGTTTCATCGCGTCATGCCGAAAGTCTCACTCACCAACGTGGTCAAACAGTGCGACACCTGGCTGCGAACGCGGCAGTTTGACGATTACGCGGGCGCGGCCAACGGATTGCAGGTGGCCAATCGCGGCGGCGTCACGCGCATTGCCGCCGCGGTGGACGCAAGCCTGGCCACCGTGCGGCGGGCGATCGCCGCTCGGGCGGATTTGCTCCTGGTCCATCACGGCCTGTTCTGGGCACCGGCGCACCCCTGGACGGGCAAAAAGTATGAGTTGATACAATTGCTGATTGAAAACAATCTGGCGGTGTACAGCGCGCATCTGCCGCTGGATGCCCATCCCCGCCTAGGCAACAATGCCCGGCTTTGTGCCGCTCTGGGACTCCGGCATCTGCGCCCATTTTTTGAGAGTCACGGCCAGCCCATCGGATTTAAAAGCCAGACGCGAATGGCGCGAGCGGAATTGGCATTGCGCCTGGCGCACGCAACGGGCGCGAAACCCCGCATCATTCCGGGAGGACCGGAGCTTTGCCGGCGCATCGGCGTGGTGACGGGCGGAGCCGGCGGCGATTTGGCGCTGGCGGCCGCGGCAGGGGTGGATACGTTCATCACCGGTGAAGGGCCGCACTGGACTTACGCGCTGGCGGAAGAGCTGGGGCTGAACGTTTTCTACGGCGGCCATTATGCGACCGAAACGTTCGGGGTGAAGGCGCTGGCGGCGGCGGTTGCCAAAAAATTCAGGATCCCGTGGATTTTCCTGGATCATCCGACGGGGCTGTGACCGCGCCTGCGGGGCCCGCTCGGTCGGGAATCATTTTGCGTAAAATCCTACAAACGCGTCCCACGCGGCGTTTTCATTCCAATCCGGAACGAGGTGGGCGGCTGGTTCGGTATTGACCCGCCTGAGCGGTTCGCTGAAATCCTCCTGTTTGCCGAGTTTCAACTCACACGCCCAGCCGAGGCGGGCTTGGGCTTCTCGGGCAACGCGCTGGGCAAACTCACCCTGGCTCCCGGTGTAGCCGCTGGGATTGATTCGGGCGAAACCTGCCGGCGCCATCCCCAGCCGTTGCACGAATTGTCCGTAAACCGCCGCCAGCAGGTCCACATGGATGTTGTCGCGGACGTATTCGGGCGTTCTGACCTCGGCGCACCTGCCTTCCCGCCAGGTACGCATGAGGTAGGCGGTGAAGCGCGGTTCTTCGCAAGGGCCGAACGGATTGGGAATGACGAATTTTCCGAGCGCCACGCCGGTTTCCTGGCAGTAATGCCGGAAAACCTGGTAGGTCAGCCCCTTCGACAGGCCGTAGGAAGAAAACGCGCGCAGCGGCTCGTCGCCGGCGCCTTCGTCCGGTTCGCACACGTTCCCGGTGAGGCAAACGGCTTTCAGCCCCCGCTGTTTCAAGGCAGTGAGCACAGGCCGCAGATTCAGCGTGTTGTTCTGGAGGGCGCGGAGGGAATCGAAATCCGGGCTTTTGTAATTCCTGACTTCGGCGGCGTGGTGACACAGGAGGTCGAAGCGGCCCTCGCGCATGATTTTAAGAAAATTCTCCGAGCCGAACGGCGCTAGGGGATGGAAACGCGCGAGCGCCTTCAATTGTTCCACCCGCCAAAGCCGAAGGTCCGCATAGTCCACCAGATTGCCGGTCACCGGACAGACCACTTCATGCCCGGCGGCCGCCAACGTTTTGACGAACCAAAATCCCGTGAACGAACTGGCACCGGTGAACAGGATTTTCATGACGGGCCCGCGTCAGGGCAGATGAACGGCCGAGTGGTTGTCCAAGCAGTCAGTCCGGCCCAAGGTCCTTCCGGGTGGCGTCGCCCTTGGGGCATCACCCATAATGATACCGAAAACTTGCTGTTAGGTTGGGAGAATTTCATGCCATTGGTTTGCCGAACTATTTCAGCATGGTCAAAACATTTTCGACAATTTGTCCGGCGAAAACAGCAAGCGAAGCCTGAACTTGTCTGGTCCGGCAGCTTCTGACTAAGCTGCCCGGCTGTGAACGCCAAAATCATCACAACCATCCCCACGTTCAACAACGAGGCCTTCCTGGAGCAAACACTGGCGTCCGTGTCCCGGCAGACCCGCCGGCCGGATCGGGTGATTGTTTTGGACGATGGCTCCACTGACCGCACGGCGGAAATCGTCCGGAATTTCAAGCAGATGCCTTGCGAATTCATTCGCAACCCGAGCGACCCCGGCTTGTTCCAGAATTTCAACCGCTGCCTCGAATTTGCCGGCCAGACCGAATACCTGCAAATCCTGCACGCGGACGATGTGCTGGCGCCGGAGTTTTACGAAGTCATGACCCGCCTGCTGGCGGATTGCGCCGGCCGCGGGTTGGCCTGGTCGCTCGACGAGCGCATCGACGAGGACAACCGGCATCTGAGCCCTTCCGGCAAGCCGGATGGGCAGGTGGAAACGCTCAGCCGCGATGATTTTTTGAAACGGAAGGCGGAATTGGGCAATCAGGCCTTCTGTGCCACGTTGCTCAAAACGGCCGGACAGCCGGCGCCGTGCAAATTTCCGCTGGATTATCCGATTCTCGGCGACACGATTTTCTGGGCGGCTTACGGGGCACATTGCCGGAAACTGGTTCATATCCGCCGCCTCCTGGCGCAATATCGCTGGCATGGCGCCAACCAGACGACCGTCCTGGCGCCCGACCTCCAGCCGCTGATCCTGGACGAATGGCGGACCATGGCAACCAATGAAGCCTTGCGCGGCCGGGGTTGGAGTCTGTATCGAAAAGCCAAGCTCAAGGGACTGCTCGCGGTGCGCTCGGGGATCAAAGCCAAACGGGTCCGCCAGAACGGGGACCCCGGCTATTCACGCGAGATTGCCCGGGCCGCCCGCGGCATAACCGGCTGGCCGCTCTGGCTGGCCGGCCGGCTCCTGGTCGAGCTGCGCGACTTCTATCTCTTCACGGTTCTTCGGCGGACCCGGCACCCGAAGAACATTTACAGTTAGGTCGTGGCGTCCGGTTGACGCCGGGTAGATACCAACAGCAACCCGCATAAACAAATCCCCACGCCGATGGCAGCCAATGTGACGTAGAGCGGGCGATGCGGCAGGCTGAATTTGAATTCCACCGTGTGGGAGCCTGCCGGCACCAGCACGCCGCGCATGATGAAATTACAGCGCAGCAACTCCGCCGGCTGGCCATCCACAAAAACCCGCCAGTTGGGATCGAATTTGTCGTTGAGCAGCAGCACCGACGCGGTGCCGGCTTTGGTCTCGAAGACAATGTCCTTGGGGGCATAGCTCTTGAATTCGACCGCGGCCGGACTGGCATTCGCGGCCTCCGCGGCAGGGCGGGCCGTCAACGGGGTGGAGACCAGAACGGTTTGCCACGCATCGAAATTCGTGCTGGCAAGCGCCTCCAGAATCAATGCGTCGTTCGTGTTGACCTGCCAGTGGTCATACAGCTTCGCCCGCGGCAAGGCGCCGGCAAATTCAAAGAGCGCGTAATTGCCATTGTCGTCCGGGACCGCCGTCAAGTCCTCCAGGCGCGTCGGGCGCTCAATGCCGGGTTTGGGCACCACGTCAAATCGCTGAGCGACACGGAACCGCCGGGCCGCCGGGTCGAGTTGCTCGTTCAACACATCGAGAAAGCCCGCCGGGCCGAGCAGATAACGGGTGTTCGTCAGTTGCCAGTGTCGGGCAATCCGATAAACCGAATCCGGCGTTCCATCATACGCCAGGGTCCGGACATACGCTTCCACATCCGCTGGCAGCCGGGGCCGCTGCACCACGTCCAGGGACTGGATGTTGTAGTAAGGGAAATGATGTTGCATCCACTCGATGCGATAGAGTTCCTCGAACAGGGCGAGTTGCTGCGGCGCGTGAAAGGGCAGACCGGCGACGCGGTGTTCGTAGGGTTTGTCGCGCAGGAGATTCAGGATTGGGTTGGTGGCGTACTTCTGCTTATAATCCCAATGGGCGATGTAAGGCAGATCCGCGCGCCCCAAGTCGAATACCACAAACGCGCCAAGTAAAAACCCGCCCAGCCGGGCACGTTTCCCAGCCAAGACCCCGGCCAGCACGAGCAGACAAAGCCCAATGGCTACTGCGAAAAGCAGGACGAACCAGCTGGCTTGGCCTAGGCTGAAGGCGGCCATCTGCTGGGCGGTGGCTTCGTCGGGGAATCCAACCTTCTGCAAATAGCCAACCAAGGCGGGTTTCTCCGCTCCATAAATGAACCAGGCCAGCACGCTGACGGCAAAAGCCGCCAGGCAGAACCACGTCCAGCTCCGATCGAAAGGGCTGGCCTTGGCCCACCAGGCCTTGAATTTGTCCAGCGACGGGGCTGGACCGGTGGCGGGCGTTTCCAAGTAACGCCGGCTCAACGCCTGGGCGCCATACGCAAACAGCGTCACGATGGCAAAAGAAAAGACGAGTATGAATTTTGCCGGGTTGCGAATCGTGGAGAAATACGGGAGCATGTAGAAGAACTGGTAGAAGGGCGCATAGCGTCCAAACGCCAGCAACAGCGAGACGACCAACACCGCCGTCCAAAGCCAAATGAGCCGGCGCTGGGCCAGGGAGAAAACCGAATCCTGCCGGCGCAACGATTGCGCGATCGCCCACAGCGCCACCAATACCACCAGGATGCCGCCGTAATTCTGGCCGCCGGCAAAGCGCAGAATGCCCTGGGGCTGCGGCCCCTTTTCTCCGCCGGCAAAGTAACGGTCCCAGGCCGGGTCGCGGCCAACGGCACCCCAGTAAACACCGCCCTGGTAGCTGTTCTGCAGGAATTCCATCATGTCCTTGGGGGTGTCATATTTGTAGCCAAACACCCCCGGCACGAACAAACCGAGGGTTTCCATTTTGGGGTAGCTCCATTGCGTGGCCCAATCCCAGTGCTGGGACTTGGTTTCGGTGTCCTGCGCCGTCCCGGCAATTCCCTGGATTTGCGAGCCGACCAGCGCCACAACGGTTTGCGCCGCGATGAAACCGGCGAACCCGGCGATTACCGCAATGCGCCCGATGCCCCGCGCCAGTTTGGCCAACCCCGACCCGGCCTCACTGGCAAATGGCAAAAAGAGGACGAAGGCGGAAACGAGCAGACTGAAAATGGCGCCGATATCCGCCGCCTCGATCACGTTTACCCCCACCGCCAATCCAGCCAACGCATACCGGAGCCAGCAAATCAGGGCAGGAGTTTCTGGGGTGTTGGCTACCACCAGCGCCAAGGCAAAAAAAACCATGCCCAAAGCGATTTGTTGAGAAGTCACGCCCCAGCAGGCGTTGGCAAAAAAAGTGGAATTCAAGGTGGCGGCCAATGCGCCCAGTGTTGTCGCCAGTGTGGAGAATCCTAGCTGGCGAAAAAAAGTCCATGCCCCCAGGCCGAGAATGAACAAGGCCAGAGGCGGCAAAAATTTCGCACAACCGACGGGGCCTAGCACCATATGCAGGAGGGCATTCAGCCCCAAGGGGCATGCCCCACCATTGCCGCCGATGTCATTGAGATCTCCCCATTGGCCCGCAAAAGCTGCTGGCAAATGAGCCCAATTGACCATTTTTTGTCCCAACGGCCCATCGTTGGAGAAGTGGACATAGCCAGGCAGGAAACTTCTCCAGAACAACAAGGCCAGAATGCCCGCCAGCCACAGCGCAAACAAATTTCCACGGCGGGCGGTGCCCGCGTTTGGTTTGGTCGTCTTCATAAATTTACCGGAACAACTCAATGGGTCTATTCCCTCAGTCCATAGACACCGGCCCCGCTGGGTTTCGTATATTCCTACGATCGCGGCCGATGGACAATCGTACCCGGATTGTCATTGGCACCAAGCCGGGTGTCAAGGCACCCCTGCGAAAAACCTCGCCCGGAACGGAATAATGTTTATGTTGCCGGCCGGATTGCTCCGCCCGGCGGAGTCAGTATATGAATTCAAGCTCCCGTTCTGCCGTTGTCACCCTGGCCATGGGCCAGGCCATCGAAAACCTGGACCACACCTTCTCCAGCTTCGCCCGCTGCCCGGACCGGGAATTGCACGCCTTCATCCTGGGGCGGCAACTGCCGCAGCGCCAGGTGGCCGGCATCCATTACCATTTGCTCTCGCCCGTCCCGGATTTTTCCCATCCCTTGCGCGAGGTCTATTATCGCCGGCTGGAAGTGCTGGATGAATTGGGGGTGGAATACGCGATGACGGTGGACAGCTATGACGTGCTGTGTCTTCATCCCCTGCCGCCATTTGCCCAACTGCTTGGCAACGCTGACGTAGCGGCCGGCGTGGAGCACCAAGGGAGCCGGTACCTGCTCGGGCAGGGCTATACGCCGACGTTTCTTAATGGCGGCGTGTTTCTCTGGCACGTGCCGCGCAGCCGCGACATCCGGGCGGAAATCGTCGCCCGCGGCCGCTCCCATTTCCGCACGGTAGCGGACGACCAGTTTTGCCTCAACGAAGTCATTCAAACCAAATTTTTCGACCGGCTTCGAATTCTGCCTTGCCAATATAATTACCGCGCCTATCTGAAGGGGACGTATTCCAAAAACCGCCCGGGCTGGCCGATTGTCAAACACCTCGACGGCGTAATGATCTATCACAACGCCACCTGCATCCCCGGCGTGAAGAAACTGCCGCCCTTCCAGGCGCGCGCCACCCTGCCGCCGCTGCCGGTGGACGGCCGGCCGCTGACCCCCTGGGAACAGTTTTGGCGACGGCTGCGCAACAAGTTCAACCCGACGGTGGTTGGTTGAACGGACCGATCCGGGGGGGTTGCCCTTTAGGGGATTGAAAAGTCCGCCGGTTGTCAGCTATCCTCGTTTTAATGAACGCAGCGATTCTTGGCGGACAAGCGGTGCTCCGCGGACGGCGGCGCAGGATCGGCGCTGAACTCAACGGACCATGAGGCTCCATGAATTACAATGTGACTTATCCCTATGATGTCGCCGTGGCAGTGCGCGTCTGTGACCGCAGCGCGGTCAAGCCCAATCTGCTCGACCTCACTGACCGGAAGCAACTCATTCTGGCTTCCATGACTTCATTGGCCCAGTCGCTATCCAAGGTCAGAGCCTACTGCTACCTGATGCTGGACTGCGAGGATGATCTGGCCGAAAAAATCTTGAGCCTGTTTTCGAGCTTGCCCAATGCTACGGACCGGCGCCGGCTTGACTGGCGGCAGTCGTTCCATGAGCAAGCCCGGTGGCTGGCGAACCAGTCTGTGTCCGGCCTCGCCTGCGCCTGTGAGGACGACTATCTTTACAGACCGGACTGCTTTCTGGCCGCTGTCGAGTTCATGCGCCTCTACCCGTCTGCCGACGCCCTCAGCCTCGCCTACCACGCCGAGTATGAGCGCCGCTGGGTGGACCGTTGGAGCGGCAGCAGCCCCGCCGACCGCCCGGTCTATTGCAGCCAGCGGCATTGGGTGCGTCAGGTGTCCTGCACCCACAGTTTCCTGATGCGGACGTCCGCGGTCCAGTCGGCGCTGCCGACTCTCCTGCGCCGTACCAACGAAACGGGCGATTTGGGGTTGTGGCTTGCCCTGACCAAGCTGAGGGTCCGCAACCCGTGGTCGCTGGTGCGCGGCTGGGGCGATGGCAAATTCATTGTCGGGTCCATTGGGCTGGCTTGGCTTTATCACTGGCGGCAAATTCTAAAGGGCAGGCAGTACCTGCTTTACGCGCCGAAGCCGACGCTGGCCACTCACTTGGAGCGGTGCAGCGCATCGCTCACCTGGGATCAAGGTGACTATAAATGACACTGAAGCGGCTGACCGCAGGGTCGGCCGGGCTTCGCAGCAGATCTAATACAATATCTGTTGCTCGGGTCGCCCGAACGAGTTTTAAGAACGGTTGGCCGGCTTGCCGGCTCCGGGGTCAAACATTTGACAGTTTAATCTCGCTTCAGGGTCTGTTTGACTTTCAATTCGGCGATGAGCCTTTTGTCGCGGCCGCGACGTTTGTAAGTCCACACTCCCCAGGCGTCGCCCACCACGGTGCCGAAGCAGGCCGGCACATGCCACCGCCAGCACGGGTCGCCGTCGCGGACCAGGCCGACCAGCGTGTGCCACAGCGGGCCGATGAAGGTTACGCAGTACACTCCCGCCAGCCACAGCGGTACCGGCGGTTTTTCCTTCATCCAGTTGGTTTTGGCCTCCTCCTGGACGCGGAGAAAATGCACCGTGGCCCGCCGGCGTTTCTGCACAAAGCCCCAAAGCGTTTGCACGTAGTAATGGTGCACGCCCCGCCCGCGAATGCGCAGCCACTCGCGCCTCCCGCTGCGCATGAGGTGCAGGGCCGCGTGCGTGTCCTGGAAATGCGCGTCGGCCTTCACCGATTCCAGGTCGGCGCGCCGAAAAACAAATCCATTGGCACCGAGCGGATAGCAGAGCGAGTCTCCGGGCAGGGTCCAGCGCTCCACCTCTCCCTCGCGCGCCACCAGTCTCGGATTCACGCTCATCAACCAGGCCAGCGGATCGCTGATGTGCAGCCGGTGCGTGAGATAGGCGCAAAATGAACTCATTTTCGGCGACGGCAAATAGTAACTTTCCACCCCCAGCGCCTGCGGATTGGCCGCCAGCGCTTTCACCGCCAGCTCGATATAATCCGGATGTGTAATCTCGTTGTCCGCATCCACAAATACGATGTACTCGCCCGTCGAATGCTGCAGCGCGAGCCGTTTGCCCTCCTCCATGTTCTTGCCGTCGTCATCGAGGACGCAAGCCCCGTATTTTTGGGCGATCGTGCGGGTGCGGTCGGTGGAATGCGCGTCCGCCAGCAGGATTTCGTACCGGTCGCGCGGGTAGGTTTGCCGGGTGATGGACGAGAGCACGTTGTCCAACAATGCCTCGGCATTGAGCGTGGGCATGATGAAACTGACGCGCGGGAGTGGTTCTGGATCCGACGGCATGTGTGGAGTCTGGCCGAGACCGGCCGCAATTACAAATCAGCTTTGGGCGGCGGGCCAGTGATGCCGCTGCATCGTGATCAGCCAGGTTATGAACAAAACCGCGAAGGCAACGCCGGCAGCGATGGGCATGACCTGCAGCAGGGCGGCTGGGGTTTGCCCGCACGCCAGCAACGTCAGCCAGTAGCCCAGTCCCAACCCGCCATACAGCAGGGAAATTTTCGACCAGCGGCTGGCCAGCGCCCACAGGGCCAGCGCCTGCAGTAGGGCGACAAATATCATGGTGACGGCAAGCCGGCTGATCATGGCCTCGGCTTCTGGCGCCGCCCGGCCCAGGATGAGCTTCACGCAGAAATCGCGCAGCAGGAACAGCATCGCCGCCCCGCAGACCAGGCCCAGGACATACAGGCCGAACAGTTTGAACTGCTCGACGACAATGCCGCCGGAGCGCGCGCCGGAGCGCGAGGTGAACAGGACCGTGAGCAAGGGGGCCACGGTGATGGGCAAGGCCTGGGCCAGCCGTTCGGCGCAGTTGTAGGCATCGTTTTCGGCGCCGGAAAAATACTTCTTGGCGACGAGCAGGTCACCCTGCAGGAAAAAGTAGCCGCCGGCAACACACGCCGCGCTCACGATGAAATACTGGATAAATTCGCGGTTCCACAGCGTGATCGGCTCGCCGTGCAAGGAGAGCTCCCCTTTCCAGAAAAGCAGGACCAGGTTGGACAGCAACGCGATGATGGCCGCCAGCGCGGCGGTTTCCGGCATCGGCCAATGGAGCGTGACGAACCAGCCGAACCCGACCCGCAGCACCATGGCCAGAAAGCCGATCAACGCGAGCCGTTTGAACCACGCCAACCCCTGGCACAATGCCGTGGCGAAGGAACCCCACAGCCCGAGTATTGTGTAGCACAGTGTCACCAGCATCAGGCTTTCACTGTAGTGAAAAAACTCACTGAGCGGCTTGATAACGACGATCGCCAGCGCCGAGCCGATGAGGGTGAATCGAAACAGGAATTTCCGGCAGCCGAGCAGCATTCCCTGAAATCGCGCGCTATCGCCGCTGGCATCGAAATGCGCGATGTAATGCGTCACCGCGTAAGTGCCAATCGAAGGCAACAATTGCAGCAACGGCATGAATCCGCTGAGGGCGCTGTTGGCATTCCCATAGGCGCCGGCGTCCTTCAAGTGATGGCCCATGACGCTTTGGAACGCCAGGTTGCCCAGCCCGGTCACAAAACTGATTGCGGTGAAAACGAGACCTTCGCGCCAGAGCTTTTTCATGCGCGGGGGTCAGGCTTTCCCGGCGGACTGTTTCAGGTCCACCTTCAAATAGCCGGGCGGAACCGGCTTGCCATCCGCCTGGTCCTGCACCATGTCGAGGATGCGGTGGATGTTGTGCAAGGCGAGCACGCGCTCCCGCCATTTGAGGCAGTTGTCCTTCATCACCGGGTACCGCTCAAGCGCCTGGTCCAACAGTGGCTTGAGTCGTTCCGGGGTCACGTGCATGGTATCCACAGGAAACAGGCAGTCATCCAGCCAGGGGTATTCAAACGGCAGGCCGCGGCCGATCATCGGAGTGCCCAGGCAAAGATACTCGAGGAATTTGTGCAATGCCGCATCCTGCAACCCGCCAGTAGCCACCACAAATCGGCTCTGGCGGGTCTTGCGCATGTACTCGTCGTACGGCAGCCAGAAATTCCCCCCCCGCCGGCAGTCGTAGAATTTGAACGGGGCATTTTCAAATCGGGCGATGAGATCGATCAATCGTCGACGGTCCTCGTAAAGGCTGGCAAAACTGTAACGGGCTGGCACGCGAGGATTGCGCATGGCCCAGACGCCTACGGTCCCGGCGGTATTGGCAAAATCGTATTGCTCAACCTCGGGACTGCCGGCCATGTCGTCGGCATTGATGGCCCAGGGAAAATACAGGTATTTTTCCGGCGTGACGGGCTCATCGCGCCGGCGCCGGTTCCACCAGTCCACCAAAGGTGCGGCAACCACCATCGGGGGGCGCAACAAGGCGCAAATGACGGAGTAAATGGCCAGCTGGGGATAGGGATTGAAAAAGAACGGAGGTTCGCCAGCTTGGACGAAGGGTGCCTGGCCCAGGTATAGGGCGATGCCGTTGTATTTCCGGAAAAGAATATAGCTGGCTTCGCGCATGAACCAGTTGGGAACGATCCACCAATCGTCGCCAATGATGGAGAAATTCTTCCGCTCGCGGATCAACGGATAAACCGCCGCCAGCTTATAGGGCTCCATCCATCCCAGAATGACGTGGTCGTCCGTCTGCCGCAGCAACTGGCGAAGCTGCTCCAATCCTTCAGTGTCTTTGTGGCTTTTCAGAACGAAGATTTTGGCGCCCCGCTGCCGGAGTCCTTCCAAGTCGCGGATGGCATGGCGCTGAAAGCTGGTTTGGGAACCGCCGCAAACCCAGAGGCATTCGTTGATGACCAAACGATGACGCGTTGACATGAGCAGGAGGAGGTTGCAGGCCGGTTGAGATCAGGTCGGACAATGCCATAGGACCCAACTGCCAGCCCTCATTCGGGTCGGGGTTGCTGTCAGATCTGCTCCACGCGAGTGGGTAACACATCCGGGGGGCTGTTTATAGTCGGACATAATGGCCGAAAGTATCGGGGGTTGAAAAGCCGAACACAAGTTCTATTGCCCCTGAACGGGAACGTTTCTTCCCCTGAGCGCCACCGAACCGGCGGCGGGCCGGCAAAGCTTTCACCCTGGATTTATCTGCCTTGCTGCAAGCCGGCCGCAGCCGGCGGCTTCCGGGCGGAAATCATCCAGCTCCAACCCCAGTTACAGCTGTTCGCCAGCGCGAACTCCAGCCGGTACAGCGGCCGGAGCAGCGCGGGGGCCCTTTGAATGGTGGGCGCGGTATTCATCATCACTGCTTCCAGGCGGATATCCGTCAGGCCGGCGGCGGCCAGCATGCGCACGATTTCCCGACGGGTGTAGGCCTTGGTGCCCGGGCTTTCCTGATGATGCCAGAGCACCCAGCGCACACTCTTCCAAGGGCGGCCCTTGAGCAGGGCGAATTTCGCCCAGGTATGCAGCGCTGAAAGGGAATGCCGGTTGTACAGCATGATCTTCATCTCGCCGCCGGGGCGTAGCACCCGCGCCAGTTCCCGAATCGACTTTTCCGTGTCGGGCGTGTGATGCAAAACGCCCCAGGAATAGCCCAGATCAAACGTGTTCGATTCAAACGGGAGATTCTCGGCGTCCGCAACCTGGATGCGCTCCGGTTTGGGCAGGCCGTAAACCTCGATGCGGTGACTGAGGTTGGCCAGGGCTTCCTCGGTCAGGTCGATGCCGGAGGCCAGGGCGCCTGCCCGCAGCCACTGGATGAAATCCGTTCCGGCGCCGAAGCCCACCTCCAGCACCCGTTTGCCGTGGTAACGCGTGAACTGGGCAAACGCGTGAATGAACGGCTGGCTGGCATAACGGAACTGCTCGATCTGCTCGAAATATTCACGGGAGAACTTCCGGGCCTGCGCGTATTCGGTCTCGCAGGACTGGCGGTTCCAGTATGATTTGACATCGGCCTTCAGGTGGTCAGGGGAACTGGTTTGCATACAGGGGAAATGCGGCGGGCTCTCCATCAGGGCGATGTTTCAAACGTTAGCAGCATGGCTTTGATCCGGTGGTCACAAACCAGCCCGCGCCGGCTTCGGCGCCAACGCTCTTCAGGCTGGCCGGTTTAACCGACCGAACGGGGATGTTAACAAAGCACCAAGCCGCCCGCAACCATGCAATATGCCTGATTGAATCTTTATTTGAGGTTGGTGTGCGCCGCTTAATCCGAAGACTGCGGGGGCGCATGCGATACGGGACCGTTTGCGAAAAGAAAAAACGGCGTTGAGATGAGGCTAGCCTCCCGAGGCTCTAGCGCTGAGGGCCCGCATGAGGTCCGGGCTCTTGCCAATTAACTAGAAAAAGATTTGCTCCCAGCCGAAGTTTGGGTGCCCGGTTTACTTTGGATGACTCGTCAGGGATAGCTCAACCTGGCAAACTCCGGCAGTCATACAGCAACTCATTGGTTGCTCGTATTGTCTGTTTCAGTCCCATTGTCGGCGGGGTTCAACGGGACCTAAAAAGGCCTCAAGCTGGGAACAGCACGCTGGCCGATTGCCCTACTTAGCTAACCCAATTGCCTTCGAAAGAGCGCTCAAAACGGAAGTAAACTTAAGTTGTTTCATTCGCAGAAAGTAGCGTTCGAAACCATGGTAAGAAACGGAAGCGGTGAGTATGGTGAGGGCGACCAAAGTTAAAAACCGAAGGAATCCCAAGATAGAATGATAGTCCGCCCGCCAAGTGGTAAACAGAATGTGGAGCAGGGGCAGGTGCCAGACATATACGCCGTAAGAGATTGTGCCGAGATAAACCACCGCCGGGTTTTGGAACACCGAAGGCAGAAAGCGATTCTCCAAGAGGCATAAAATCATACTCGCGCTGGTGAGGTTGAGTAGGCTGTACCCCCAGACATACTGATGGAGAAAGCACATATTGTCGTATCCCAGAGCCTGCCAGTGGGGAGGCAAACCCCGGGCCGCCAGGTAACATGAATTGATGAGACCGCATAGTATTGTGATGGTGCCGATGCCAAACAAAATCATTCGCGAGCGGGGTGCAAGACATGTCCGCCAGTCGGGCGGAATCAGTGTCAGCAGGGCCCCACACGCGAAGGCATCAATGTGGGATGTCGTCATGTTATGAACTGCTCTCTGAATCTCCTGCGGCGAATTGAGGGCGAAGGCGAAAACGAAGCCGGTCAAAAAGCGGATGGCGGGACCAGTGATGATTAAAAGGATGGCAAGGCGACGCAGGTTCTTATCGCTCAAAAAATAAACGACGAACGGCCAAACGAGATAAAACTGTTCTTCAATACAAAGTGTCCAAAAGTGCCCGAAATAGTCCGAATCATTGAAATGAGGCGAGATCCGTGCAAAATTATAAGTGTAAGAAATCAGCGCCGGCCAGGCGGTGTTGAATGTTTCTGGTATGCGAATCAAATAATAGGCGGTCGCACTCAAAGCGCAAAACAGAAAGTAAAGCGGCCAGATCCTTAGACAGCGTTTCCAATAAAACTGCCCGATATAATTCGAAAACCGGGCTTGCTTCTGTGCGACTAGAATCCCCGTAATTAAGAATCCCGACAGCACAAAAAACATCTGAACACCAACCCAACCAATCGGCAGCCACCGACTGTGGATCATCAAAACCATGGAAACTGCCAATGCACGAAAGCCGTCGAGACTTCTGTAATAGGTTGTCATGCTTAGATTGTGCGGTGGGCCATGGCCCGGCGATGATTCAGTCCCGGAAATTCACAAGCCCGCCAATTTGGAAAATCGCGCGCGCTGCGATGATGACTGGCTTCGGTTCATGCCTCCTTTTACCTGTCGTACCGTACTTGGCGTTTTGAACCGTCGTGAACACCTTAAATCTGCTCTTATGGCTGAAGTCGGTGATATGCCTGGCATCGTTGGTTGCGATGCCCCGTTGTGTTGCGATGGCTTGCCAGGCGGAGCCAAGTGACGGGACTTTCAGCCTGCCCTGTTCAACCCGGTTCAGGCTGACGTTCTGTTTGATTACCCGGCCCAAGACAAACTCCCCTCGGGCTCTGCTTTTGAATTGTCTGGGGGCGAGCTTGACGTCGGTTTTCTCTCGGACGATTTTTGCCCCCATCCCATTTAAGTCAGAGTAGTTGACCGGTTCTCTGCTGACTGGGCTGATAGTATCCCCGATTCCCATCGATTTGACTTTCGATACAATGTCAAAGGAAGCCACAGTTGATTTTACGACAATGGATTGACGATTTGCGAGACTTTTCAGAGGGTTCATTCTGAGCTAGTGGCGGCAATGCCGAGCTCCGGCCGACTTTCCGAATATGATATTCAATACACGAGTTGGGCGGAGTGAACCGTTGCGTAAGTTGGCAATTGCAGATTGAACATTTATAATAATTCTGTCAGGCTCCGCTGCAACAAATCAATTCGATTTGCGCGATTACCAAATGAGCGAAATCAAATCCAACGCTGATATCGAGCCCTGCCTCTCAGTCGTGATGCCGGTTTACAACGAAGTGGCCACTGCGGTCGAAATGGTCAGCATCGTGCTGGCGCAGCGCCCGGTCCAACAACTGATTGTGGTGGATGATGCTTCGACGGACGGCACCTGGGAAAAACTGCAGGCTGCCTGCAAGGACAATCCGCGCATCACGCTGGTGCGGCACGAACGGAACCGGGGCAAGGGCGCGGCGTTGCGCACCGGCTTCGCCAAAGCCACAGCCTTCGTGGTGATGGTCCAGGATGCCGACCTGGAGTATGATCCTTTGGAATATCACCGGATTTTACGACCCATCTTGAGGGGCAAGGCAGATGTCGTGTTCGGGTCGCGGTTCCTAGGGGCCGGCGCGCATCGCGTGCTGTATTACTGGCACTCCGTGGGCAATCATTTCCTGACCACCTGTTCCAACATGGCCACGAACCTCAACCTGACGGACATGGAGGCGTGTTACAAGGTGTTCCGGCGTGACCTGATTCAAAAAATCAAGATTGAGGAAGACCGCTTCGGTTTTGAGCCTGAAATTGTAGCCAAGGTGGCCCGGCTGAACGTGCGCATTTACGAAGTGGCCATCTCCTATTACGGGCGCACCTATGCCGAGGGCAAGAAAATCGGCTGGCGCGACGGGGTTAGGGCCCTGTGGTGCATCTTCAAGTATAATTTTCTGCACGGCTGATCTTATGCCTGACGTCGTTCGTTTCTGGGTCTGGTTCTGCGCTTATCTGAACGGCGCCGGCTGGACGCTGTCGGCGTTGCATCAGTTGAACGCCACCGGCTACGGGGTCGCTCTGCTGGTCGGATTGACGGGGTGGTGGCTGTGGCGGAAGAAGGCTTCGGCGCCTGTGCTGCCCCGGGTAGCTTGGGGAAAGTTTCGCCGCCGGTTTCGGCGGCCGTTTCCCCTGGGTTTTTTGGTTCTGGCTGCAATGGCCTTTCTCGGTGGTGTTTTGTATGCGCCGAATAATTACGACGCCCTGGCCTATCGCGTGCCGCGGGTGCTGCACTGGCTGGCCGAAGGCCGCTGGCATTGGATTCATACGATCTTCGCGCGGGTCAACACCCGGGCTTGTGGTATCGAATGGGTCTCGGCGCCATTTATCGCGCTGTTGAACACTGACCGGCTGTTGTTCCTGATTAACACGGTTTCGTTGGGGCTCCTGCCGGGGTTGGTGTTCAGCGTGTTCACGCGGCTCGGTGTGCGGCGGCGCGTGGCCTGGTATTGGATGTGGATCGTGTCAACGGGCTATGGCTTTCTTTTACAGGCAGGGGGCATTGGCAATGATTTATTCGGCGCGATTTTTGCGCTGGCAGCGTTGGATTTCGCCTTGCGGGTAAATGTTTCCCGGTCGGCGCGCGACTTTTTCACCGCCATTGTGGCGGCGGGAATGTTGACCGCATGCAAGTTGAGCGACCTGACACTGTTGTTGCCGTGGGCGCTGGCCATGCTGCCGGTGGTCCGGCTCGGATTCCGTTGGCCGGTGAGGACGGCCGCGGTGTGCGCACTGGCGCTGACGGCTTCGCTGCTACCTACGGCAGTCGAAGACTTCCGGCACACCGGAGACTGGACAGGGATGGAGGCAGAGCACCCAGGCGTGTCGGCACCCATTTTCAAAACCGGGGTGAACATCTTCCTGGCCGCCTCGCAAAACTTTTGCCCGCCGGTCTTTCCTTGGACGGATCAATTCAACCGATTGGTGGATGAAAAGCTGCCCCCCAAATTGGTTGAACGATTGGACAATACGTTGGAAGCACCCTGCCGCTTTCATCTGGAACAGATGCAAACCGAAGAGAACGGCGGGCTGGGGTTCGGTGTGGCGACATTGTTGTCGGTCAGTGTGATCGCCGCATTCTTTTCGCGGCCCAAACCTGCCGGCAGCAGCCCGGTGTGGCTGGCTTGGATCCGTTGGTCTTCGCTGATTTCGCTGCTGGCGCTCCTGACGCAGTCCAATCTCTATCGAATCGGGCGTTTGCTGACGCCTTATTACGCGTTGCTGCTGCCGCCGCTGCTCGCGTGCGACGGGCATGAGCAACTCGTAAAAAAATGTTGGTGGCGGAGGGCCGCGGGCCTGGTGTTTGTCCTGGCCGCGGTCCTGTTGGTAGTTTCGCCCGCCCGGCCGCTTTTCCCGGTCCAGACCATTCTGGCCCACATGCGCCATGTGTCCGCGCGCGTGGAAATTGTCTATTCGGTTTATCGTGATCGCAACGACGCCTTCGCTCCGGCGCGCGGGATTCTGCCTCCGGATGTGAAGATTCTCGGATTGGTCACATACGACGATCCCGAAACCTCGCTGTGGCGGCCGTTCGGCGCACGCCGCATCGTTCACGTTTGCCCTGCGGACACCGCAGCGGATTTGAAACAGCAGGGCATCGAGTATGTCCTGTTGAATCCCGATGCCCCGGGGACGGAATTCGGCCCACTCGACCCTTGGCTCAAGCGGATGAACGCGCAGATCGTCCAAAAGTTTCAGCTCACCCTTCGGGCTGCGGTAGGTCCGGTGGACTGGTATCTGGTCAAATTGAATTAGGTTACAAACTCGGCCTCGCCAAGCCGGCAGCCGCTGAAGTAAAATCTCACCATGAGCGAACTGGTCGAACTAACCATCCTGATGCCATGTCTCAATGAAGCGGAGACGCTCGGGCGCTGCATCGAGCAGGCGAAG
>DATJOW010000150.1:0-35651 GCA_035506715.1 Candidatus Acidiferrum sp.
CCCGTCATCAAACGCGTTGGTGTTCTTCAACGAGGCGCGCGCGTTGTAGAAGGCCAGGCTGTTGCCGTAACCGTTGGTGGTCAGACCGTCCAGCGTGACCAGGTTGTTCGAAAACGCGCTGTTGGTCACCACGAGTTGGGCATTGTAAAGCGCAAATGTGCTGACACCGGCAACGGTGTTGGAAATCATGGAATCCACAAACTGGATGCCGCGGGCATTATACACTTCAAAGCTCTTGGGCGTGAAAATATGAGCTTGTTTGAAAACGATGTTGGTCGCCGGCAGTTCCGTCCGCGCCCAAATAATGCAATTGGTTCCGCTGATCACTGTCAGGTTGCTGATGGTAATATTACGCCAGATGGGCGGCGTGGTGGTGATGGTCGCCGCGTTGGTGGACGCGGCAACCTGGGGGGTAACGGTATCCGGCGTCCCCTTCCAGGTATAATAGCTGTAGATGATGATGGGAAACCGCACGTTTGTTATGCCGATATTGTAATAGGCGAGGTTCTGCACCAAACCGCCGCGGTCAAAGTCTGACTTCATGCGGATGCCATTGTCCGTCCCGGTGAAACCGCAATCGATCACCGTCACGTTTGAGATGCCGGCCTGGCAATAACCGCCGATGGAGACGCCGTGCCCCGTGCCGAACTGGCAGTTGGTGACAACGATGTATGACGCCGTGCCGCTGCTACCCCCGATTTCCACGTTGTCATCGCCGGTGTTGATGGTGCTGTTTTGAATCAGGACGTTCGTCGAGCCGATGTCGAACCCATCCGTGTTGGGCGAATTACCCGGGGTATTGATGGTAATGCCCTGCACGGTGATGTTCGCGTTGCTGTTCTTGATCATGATGTGGAACGTCGGCGGATTCTGCAGGGTCACGCCCTGGATCAAAATCCGGCTGGAGCTGCTGAACTGGATGAAGTTGGGCCGGGTTCCCGCCGGCGAACCGTTCACCGGCCCCCACCAATCCGAAGCGCCGAAGCCGGAATTGCCATCGATGGTCCCCGACCCGCAGATTTCAACATCCGAGATGCTGGAGCCATAAAGGAAGGGTGTGCTGGCGTTGGGCCAGGCGCTCATCGGAAGCATCTTCAGGATTGCATTGGTATCCACCATCAGGTTCACCCGGCTGCGCAGCGTGAGCGGCCCGCTCAGATAGGTGCCTTCCGGAATTTCCACCGTGCACCCGCCGTTGGTGGTCGCCGCGGAATCAATCGCTGCCTGAATGGCCGCGGTGTTCGTCAGCGTCGTGCTGCTGATCGCCCCGAAGTTGGTGATGTTGACAATGTTATTGGTGTTGATGTTCGGCAGAGCGGGCACGGCGGCCACCTTGGGAACCCACGCAATCACCCCGGAAACTGCCAGCGAAAACAACAGAAAATTACGCAGCATGACTCTTAATTACTTATTTGACTGACAAGATTATAGCACAGGTCGAATCACTTTGCCGGTTCCAGCGTGCAGTCCACCAGCTTCACGTCGGCCTCCTGGACCACATCCGGTTTGGCGATCTCCTTGAAAGTGGAATGATAAATCCGGACGCCGCTGATTTCCGCGCCCGGGAAACCGCGGACATTCAGCACGCGCGGCGTGTGCGCAACGGTGATGTTCTCCAGCACCACATTTTGCGCCACCGGCTTGTACGTGCCGTTGGTGCCTTCCTCATAAAGAAAATCAATCTGCAACACAGCATCGGCCACCTTTCCGACGTTTAAATTTCGCGCAAAGACGTTCCGGATCTCACCCCCGCGGACTGCGTTGGACTTGAGCCGGATGGCGCGGTCGAGGTGGGGGCTGTCCATGAGGCAATTTTCCACAAACACGTTGCTGCAACTGCCGGAAATCTCGCTGCCGATGGCCGTGCCCGCATGGCCGTCGCGCATCGTGCAGTTCCGGATCACCAAGTTCACCGAGGGCACCCCGATGCGGCGGCCATCGTCGTTGCGGCCGGACTTGATCGCGATGCAGTCGTCGCCCGTGTCGAACAGGCAGTTCTCAATCAGCACGTCCCGGCAGCTTTCCGGGTCGCAGCCGTCGTTGTTCGCGCCGCGCGAGACGATATCCACCCCGCGCACAATGACGTTGGTGCACAACACCGGATTGATTTCCCACATCGGCGAGCGGCGGATGCGCACGCCCTCCACCAGGACGTTGCGGCAGCGATTAAACTGGATGAAATTCGGCCGCAGATAATCGCCCTCCCCGAACCGGCGATCCTCCACGGGAACGCCATCCCGGGCCATCTGTTTAAGCCGGTCGTTGGCCGCCGTCTGATTGTTGGTTCCGTTCTTTCTGCCCTTCCAGGCCAGCCAGTTGTCGTCGGTGGCCTGGCCGTCCAGCATGCCCGGCCCAGTCACGGCGACATTCGTCTGCCCGAACGCATAAATGAACGGAGAATAATTGTAACATTCGACGCTTTCGAACCGGCTGAACACGGCGGGCAAATAGGCCTTGAAATCCGTGCTGAATTTCAAAATGGAATTCGTCACGGCCAGATGCAGATTCACATTGCTTTTCAGATGGACCGGTCCGGTGAGAAATTCACCAGCCGGAACTACCACGCGCCCCCCGCCCGCCGCCGCGCAGGCTTCAATCGCCTTCGCCATCGCCGCCGTGCAATCGGTCCGTCCGTCCCCCACCGCACCGTAGCGGGTAATGACAAAATCGCGCGGGGCAAAAACGGGCGCGTGGATGCGCGCCAGGATGCCCGGCACCTGTGCCCAGCCGGGTGGTTCCGCGCGCAGCAGCGGAACGGCGAGGAGGGCGAACAGTTGAATAAGAGCGAGCTTTTTCATGATCCGGTAGTTATTGCGCGGTGGAGACCAGGCTATGGCCCGAGGCGAACCCGATAAAACCGCCAGCTAAAGTTGCTGGCGCCGGCATCGGTCCACACAAACGGCGGCACCGCCGAATGATTGGTGGACAAGCTGATCCAGTCGGTCAGGTTGGTGGATACCTGCACGATATAGTCCAATCCCGGATCGCCAGCGATGGTCAGGCTGAAAGTTCCGCTGCCGGCGTCATAAACCGGCCCCGACAGCTGCGGCGGGGACGGCGTGCCGCCGGACACGGTGAGGAGCGCGTTGCTGCTGATGACGGCCCCGGCTGAGTTGCTAATCACGACCGCGTACGTTCCGGCGTTGGTGCCCTGCACGCTGGCCAGGGAAAAGACGGGATTGGTGGCGCCGCTGATCGGCGTATTGGTGTTGAAATACCACTGATAATTCAGGGGGGCGCTGCCCGAGGCAAATACACTGAACGAAACGGGGCTGCCGGGTGACACGGTTTGATCCTGCGGGGGGGTCAGGATGTAAGGAGCGGTGGCAGGATAGCTGGTCACCAGCCAGTTGGTCTTGTCCCAGGTGAGCACACCGGCGCCGGCCCCGGCCGTGGGGCTGGTGACGAGGCTCTGCAACTGGCCCGGATCGTCCGGCGTGTAGGTATAGGGCAGCTGGCCGCCCGGCGCGCCGGAAGCGGGATTCCAAGAGAAGGGAAAATGAATTTTTGCTTGAAATGGACCCAGCGGATTACCGGGATCAGTGCTGTTGCCGCGGATGACCGTGTTGTCCATCTGATAAATCACGTCCAGCCCGAGTATTTTGCCTGTATAATTGGTATTGTTTACATCCGTCTGGTTGTCGCGCAACGGGTAGAGGCAATCAATGTAAACCGATTTTTCGACCAGGATCGCGCCCCCCTCGGTGGAGATGCTGCCGTTGAGCGGCGGATTGAAACTGTACGTGTTTTTGAGTGCGTTGGAAGCGCTCTGGCTCATGGCCAACTGGCGGGCATCGCGCAGACGCTTGGCAGCCAGCGCTTCGGTGTCGTCCACGTAAAGGTTGAAGTCATGCACGTTGCCGGTGCGCAACCGCGGGACGACGCGGTCCCAGCAATTATGCAACCACAGGTGGTGGAACGTCGCCGACAAGTTTACGTTTTCGGTCTTCAGCGAGTTGGCACCCATCAGATGAGTTTTGTCGTGACCCTGGATGATCTGGACGATTTCCTCCAGGCTGAATCCATTGTTGCGAAGGAAATTGTAAAATGTGTAGGACGACCGGTTGGCTTCGAGCACGTTGATTTGCTGACGCACAAAGCTGTTGGTGTTGGTGGCGCCGTCGTCGCCGGTATATTTGCACCAGGACAGGGTGACATTCGTGCTGCCGGCCTTCATATCAACGATCCCGTCATAGGCTTTGGTAAACGTGCAATGGTCGATCCAGATGTCATAAACCGGGCCGCCATTGGCGAGATCAATGAAGTCCCAGTCGTTCTTGTCGTACTGGCCCTTCGTCGCCTCATCCCATTCCCACATTTCGTCGAACTTCAGATTGCGGACAATGATGTTGTGCGTGCTCTTGATATTGAAGGTACAGTGCCGGATGGTTGCGCCATTCGCCGAGAAAATGGTCAGGCCGCCGTTTTTGTACTTGATGTCCATCTTGCTCACCCCGGTCTGGAGCAAGACCGGATGCAATTGGGGATCAGCGGCGGCACTGAACGGAGAACTATCCATCTTCTGGACGTTGGTACCGATTTCAATCCAGCCCAGGTCCAGGTCGTTCATAATCTCAATCACCTTGGTGCCGCCGGTCTTGTTAAACGAGCGCACCGCCGTGGCAAGCTCCAGCGGGTTGGTCACTTTCGCGTATGCCGGATCGGTATCGGGAATCAGGCCGCCGCCGGTGGCCGCCCGGCCAAAGCCGACGAGATTGTAGGCGGATTTGACCAGCGGTATGGTGGCCGTCACGGTGAGCGCCGCGGCGCTGCTCGTGACGCTCCCGACGCTGTTGGAGGCAGTGGCAGCATAACTGCCGGCATCCGGACTCTGCACATTGGTCAGGGTAAGCGTCGTCGAAGTTGCGCCGGAGATCGGCACCCCATTTTTGCTCCATTGGTAAGTAATCGGCGCCGTGCCGGCCGCCACGGCGGCAAAGTTGGCCGTCCCACCGAGGAGCACCACCTGCGAGGCGGGTTGCGTCGTGAAGACCGGGGCGGTGGGACTGGTGCTGACCGAGAGGAGGGCATTGGAACTGGTGACGGATCCGGCTGGATTGTTGACCACGACCGAGTAGGCCCCGGCGGTGGCCGGTTGTACGTTCGTGAGGGTTAAAATGGAACTGCTGGCGTTGGTCAGCAAGGTGTTGGTGTTGTAGTACCACTGGTAGCTGAGCGGGTCACTGCCGGAGGCCGTGACACTGAAGGTCGCGGTCGCCCCCGGCAGCAGGTTGGTCTGATCCTGCGGTTGCGTCAGAATCACGGGGGCCACCGGCAGACTCACCGTCAGTTGGGCCACGGCGCTGGTGGCTGAACCATAGGCGTTGGTGACCACCACCGCATAGGTACCCGCATTGGTCAATTGGACGTTGGTCAGGGTCAGCACCGAATTGGTGCCGAAATCCAGCTGCGTATTGGTGTTGAAATACCACTGGTAAGCCAGCGGCAGCGTCCCGCTGGCCACCACGCTGAAGGTGGCATCCTCGCCGGTCAGCACCGACTGGTCCTGCGGGTCGATGCTGACGGCGGGCGGTGTGGAACCGGGGATGAATTCCACCTTGAACAGAGTGGTGTCAAATGAAGATGCGGATTTTGCAACTGTGTTCGGACGCAGAGCAAAAGTGTCGAAAGTGTAACTGCCGCCATTCGGCGTGGCATCGGTGAAAGACGCCGAGGCGACGCCCGTGCCGTTGAGGGTGCCACCGGTCATGGTAGCAACGAGGTCCAGCCCGTTGGCCGCATTGCGCGTGATGGTCATGACGAACGTGTATTGCGTGCCACTGTCATAGCCATGGTTGCCGCTGGTGGCGCCGTCAGCCAGGCCGGTCCACTGGCCGCTGTCACTCAGCAACGCACCGCTCCCCGCCGTCCTCGCCATCAGTTGGAACGGGTGATTGTTTCCGAGGGTCTGCCCCATGTTCATGAACACGCCGTAGCCGGTGTAGGACGCCGAGCCCGGAGACGTGTCGGTCGAGATGCGTTGCGCCGTGGGAGTATCCACCAACGCAATCGGGAAGCCCTGACTGGTGTTGGCCGTGTTGACGCCGGTGGGCGTAAAAACCCAGGTGACCTTCAGTTGGTCGCCGGGGCCCGCCAACGTGACCGGACTGGCCTCCGGCGTAAAATACGTGGTCCACGAGCCGGCACTGCTCCCCATGGTAAACACAAGATGGCCGCTGCTCGCCGTTGCCGACGCCCCCGTCCCTCCGCTAAACCACGCGGACTCCAGATTGCCGTCCGAATCAAGGTCGGTGCCATTTTCGGAATAGACCGGCGCTGCCGGGTCCGTGCGCGTGCCATCCAGCCAGGTATCGTTGACCAAGACCGTGGCTTCGCTGGGTAAGGCAGCCACGGACAGCAGCGCTAAAAAGAGAACCAGCCGATGGGGGAACCTTAGACCGTTTCGCGACAGTTTCAGCAAGGCGTGGCGAACACAACTCGCAGCCGGGTTAAACATAATGAATTTAAGAATTTAAGCATTTTAACTGCAATTCCGTCAGGCTCAATGGCGGAGTCTTGCAAATGGATTTGAAAAATCTGCACCCTCCCGCTTCGGCTTGGATGAAGCCCGGCTGATAAGCCGTTCAGCCCAAACCAGGTGCGGTCATAAAGAGTTGGAAAGCGGCTCAGCGGGTTAGGCCTTCCACCTGGGCCTTGTCGAGAAAAAAGGGCGGCCCGCTTTTGACGGCCACGTCGGTGTTTTTCAGTTTTATCCCTTTGGCATTGGCAATCGTCAGGCCGGTCTGGGCGGTGATGTGCACATTATCAAACCAGACCTCCGACACCTCGCTTTCGGGCAGGCCGACGATAAGACCGGCATTCCGGGTGGAGGTGGCCGTCAGATTGGAGATGCGGATATTCCTAATGCTCGGGGTCGTGTCCGTCACCGGTTGCGCGGGGTCATCCTTGGGATATTGCGCCTGGGAACTGTCCTGGTAGTAGCAGGCAATGGAGAGCGCCGGGAAAACGTTCGTCATCGTGATGTCGGAATAGCTCACCTCCTCCACCGTCCCTCCTTTGCCACGGCGGGATTTGATGCGAATGCCGTTTTCCGTGCCGTCGAACCGGCAATTCCTCACCACGAGATGACGCACCCCGCCGACGGTTTCGCTGCCGATGGACAAGCCGTGCCCGTGCCGAAACACACAATCGGTCACCGTGATGTTTTCGCAGCCGAATTCGCGGCCCGGCACCTTCTTGCCGGATTTGATCGCGATGTTGTCATCGCCGGTGTCAATCGTGCATCTGGTGATGGTCACGTTACGGCAATTGCTCGGATCAATGCCGTCCGTGTTGGCCGCGCCGACCGGAGCCAGAATGGTGACGTGGTCCACGGTGACATCGTTGCATTCCGTCGGCACGAAGTGGAACTTGGGCGAGTTAACCAGTCGAACGCCGGTCAGGCGCAGGCGGTCGCAGCGGGTGAAAACGATGAGATTCGGCCGGGGCAGGGTAAAGCCGGGAACTTTTTGTCGGGCCTTTTCGGCCTCGTCCCACCAGACCGCCCCGTTGCCGTCGATGGTGCCCTCGCCGGCAATGGTCACCTCCGGCGCATCCTTGCCGCTGATGAACGGGATGAAATCGCCGCCGCTTTTGGCCTTGAGCCAGTCGCCCCCACCTTTCAAGAAATCCGACTGGACCGGCGAGGCCAGCAGCGTGGCGCCGGCCTCGAGCAACATTGTGGTTTTGGCCGGAACGGTCAGCGGCTGGCACAGGTAGGTTCCCCGGGAAAACTTCACCGTGCCACCGCCCGACCGGCCGCACTCATCCAGGGCTTTCTGAACGGCCGCCGTGTCGGGCGTTTTGCCATCGCCCCGGGCGCCCCATTCGCGAACGTCAAACAACCTGGGGCCGTCCGCCGCCGGGAGTGAGAAGGTGACAAAAAAAATCGACCAAAGGAAATGTTTGCCGGGCCGCATGAGAAGAAGGTGCCGCAAGCCGGCGGGATTGAACATGTTCAAATTCAGCAAATCAGTTTTAAAATATTGCACCCAGTGTCTGGGTATCACCTCCTTCGAGTCGGTAAGGCTCGCGTCCGGCGGGACTGGACTGCCACTGACCGGCAGCCCAGACGCCCCCCAAGGCCAGCCTTTCAAAAGGAATTTGTCCATAGGTCCGGGATTCGATTTATAATGGCTTTGACGCACGCCTGCGGCTGCCTTGCCCTGGCGGAAGCGCCGGGTGCATTTTTTTCAAACACTTTTGCAAAGCTAATCAAATCTAATCCCTTCCCTTGGCTTCAAAAGCATGTAAATTGATACAGAACTCAGCGCATTGAAAAAGAAGTGAACAAAATGGGTTGCTCATGTTCTCGTGCTGTCCACGGGGCAGCATGAACGGAGCGGCCGGCGCCAAGTGCCGGGCCGCAATCCGGATGCGATGGACAAATGAGTTAAGTTAAAATTAGAGACGCAGACAGGCTCTGGTTGGTTAACATCGAAAACCTGATTATGACAAGAAATGCCTTGATCCGTCACGACCGTATCGGCTCCGCAAAGGCCACCAAGATCGCCGGCCTTGACCGCGCATTCACGCTCATTGAACTTCTGGTCGTCATCGCCATCATCGCCATTCTGGCGGCACTGTTGCTGCCCGCGCTGGCCTCCGCCAAGGAAAAGGCATTTCGCACCGCATGCGTCAGCAATTTGAAACAACTGAGTGTTGGCATTGCCGCATATTGCAGCGATAGTGACGACTTCATGCCGCCGCTGAAATGGCGTGACGGCAATCCGCAATATCCTTACGAGATGTTGCGCTGGAACCCGCCCACGGTGCCGCCTCCGTTTGATCCCGCCGGCGGTCCTTACAACCTGGGTGCCGTCTGGTACGGCAAGGAGATACCCGACGGGAAAGCGTTCTATTGCCCCAGTCAACGGAAATCGCCCAATTTAACTTACGATTATTACAATGCGAAAGCGGCCTATCCTTACGGCGTCGATGTGGCAGGTGCCGCGGCGGCAAACGATCAAAACCCCGGTTACGTGCGCTCGGCATACAGTTATTATCCGCAGTCAAGAAAAATCAGGAGCGAGAACACAGCGCTGGGTAAAATGAGCATCCCGTTCTGGCCGGCCTACAATATCGCCGGGGCTCAGGAGCCCCTGAAGAGCTGGATTTGTGTACCACTCTTCAAAATCACAGACGTTGACCAGACGAAAAGCATGATCGTTGATACCATTTGGAACGGACTCGACACCATCTCGCACCGGGCGGGTGGCGGTCCGGCGGGCATCAATGCGGCTTTTGGCGACGGCCATGTCACATGGCAAAGCTACAAGCTCGTCACGGACGGATTCGATCCGAACGTGTGGGACGTCATCGCGAATGGCTCGGGAGATCCAAAAGGCATCAATTTAAGATATGCTCAAAGCTGTTGGCGTCCGTAAGATTGGTGGATTTTCGATTCCGATCATTGTGACCGGTTATGAAATTTTAAAACCGACCCCTCAACCGTTATAACCCCAACCCCCAAAGTCCCATGAAAAGAACACTTGGTCTTCAAATTATCGTTGCTTTGGCCCTGGCCTTGGCTCCGTTGGTTGCCAGAGCCGACACGCCAGTAAATGGCACCATATTCAGTGATGATTTTACCGCCGGCAGTACCGTCAATTCCTTAACGCCGGTCAAACCCACAACGAATTCCACCAGCTACGAGGTCATGACCAGGCAGCTTTGGGATCCCGCCCCCTCAATAGCCCCTAATGACCTGCGCGGTGGCCAGGGCACTTCCAGTGCCGGTATCCTGGAGTTTGAGGCGTTGTTTGCAACCAACGCAGTCACCCTGGTTGGGCCCGGAGACTACATTCAGTTGGTTGTCACTTGGACCAATAGCGGCATTTTGACCATCGGTAACAGCTTTTTCGGATTTGGCCTGTTTAACAGCTCACAGGTCCTGCCGTATCCCGGCGGTATGAATGCCACGTTGAATACGGATAGTAACTATGTGGGTAATGGTTGGGCGCAAGGCTGGGCGGGTTATTGGGGCCAGGTTTCGTATAATGCGGGCAGCTCCAGGATCTCGGTTCGTCAGCCTCAAGTAGGAAGCGACAACCGTAATCAAGACCTGGTCACCGCGGGCAGCGGCAACACGAGCTACGCCAACCCGGCTCGTACGGACCTCCCCCAGTCCACGCAATCTTCGACCTTGGTGCTGAATAATGGAGCGGTCTATACCGATGTCATCACGGTCCGATGGTACGGGACGAACAGCTTGACCGTCACCAACTACATTTACTCGGGTCCGGACACCAACGGCACGCAGTTGACACAATACGGCGGTATCGCGACGAACGCCAATTTCGTCACCGCTGGCTTTGACGCGATGGGAATAGGGTTTTATGAAAAAACCACTACCACTGTCACAAACATCATGGATATTTCTTCCATTCAAGTTATCGGCAAGGGCACAATGGTGACCGGACCGCCCGAGATCAGTTCGCAGCCGGTGTCGGTCACGGTTGCCACGAACGGCGCCTGCGCTTTCTTTGTTTCGGGATCAGGTGTGTCCCTGAACTATCAGTGGCGTCGAAATGGCACCAATCTGCTGAATGGCGGCAATATTTCGGGCGCAACTACCCCCATGCTGGTAATCTCCTCGGCGGGACCCGCTGACGCCCTTTCCGGGGCCAATGGCTACTACGCCGTTGTTTCCAACCCGGGCGGCAGCACTTATTCCGTGACGAATTCATTGAGTTTGATACCGGCCACCAACCTGCTGTGGAATGGATCCACTGGAAATAACAACTGGGATATAGCCAGCAGCACCGATTGGCTGGATACCAACGGCAACCCGTCGGTATTTAACTACGGCGACCCGGTCACTCTCGGAGATGGTCCCGGTCTCCGGACTTTGAATTTGACGGGCCAATTTCTCAGCGCTGCCTCTGTTACGGTGACCGCGTCCTCGACCTACAACTTAAACGGCGCCGGCAGTTTCGCCGGGCCCGGCGCATTGAATTACATCGGCTCAGGCCAACTGACGATCAATAACGTCAATACTTACAGCGGCGGCACGATTATCAGCAACTCGGGGGCTCTGCTTTATCTGCAAAACCAGAACGCTCTGGGCAGCGGTCCGGTGACCCTGGCCTTGGGCAGCCCGTCAAGCCCCTCCATGGAACTGGCTACGGTTGGCAGTGCCGCCGTGGGCATCTCGGGCAACATCATTGTGGCGAATGACTTCACCATCCAGTTTGATGGGAATGGTAACTTTACCGGTGTGTTCTTTGGCAATCTTTCCGGCACTGCCGGCAAAACCTTGACGCTCATGCCGCAGTATGACGGCACCACCAACCGGTTCCGGGTTTATGGCACCAACACCGTCATGAACGCCAACATTAACATTGTCGGCACCGCGACCAGTCAGGCAAATTATTATGGCTCTTGTTTGGCACCCTATAATTCCACTGGCAGTCAAACCTATAATGGCATTATCTCGGGCTACGGTGGGCTGATCCAACGGGATTCCGGCACGACCATTCTTAACGGCCAGAACACTTATGCGGGTGGCACTTGGCCTTCGACCGGCGTGATTGCCTTTGGAGTGGACACCGTGACCAATGGGAGCGGTACGGTCATTTCGGGGCCGATTGGCACGGGTCCTTTGTATTTGGCTCCGGAAATCCCGAATCTGACCGGGAGCGGCCAAGTCATAGCTGCGGGTGGCCCGCGCACGATCGCCACTCCGATTGTGTACCCGAGTGCGACTAACAATCAAACGCTCATCATTGGCGGCAACAACGCCCTGACTTTCACGGCGCCCATCGCCCTCAACGGCATTGATGGCATCGGCAGCCTTTCCAACCGCATCTACCAGGTGACCAACACCGCATTGACTACGTTCTCGGGCGTTATCAGTGACGGGGGCGGCGCATTTGGACTGACCAAGTCAGGGAACGGCATTTTGGCCCTGACGGCCGCCGAAACGTACACGGGGCCAACGCTGGTTTCCAACGGAACCTTGCAGGTCAACGGTTCGCTCGACCCGGCGAGCGCTGTCACGGTCAGCTCGAATGGGGTGATCGCTGGCACAGGCACTATCAACGGTCCGGTTACTATTGCCCCGTACGGTGCGCTGTCTCCCGGCGCTTCCATCGGCACCTTGACCATCAACAACAACCTCACCTTGAACGGCAACCTGCTGATCGAGATCAACAAGTCGCTGGCCCCGAGCCAGTCCAACGACGTCACCTCGGTCAGCGGCACCATTGCCTCCAGCGGTGCTGGAACGCTAACGGTGTCGAACCTCGGTCCGACCGTGGTAACGGGCGACAAGTTCACCCTGTTCAATAAGGCCGTACCCGGCGGGGGCACGATGGCGATTATCGGTGGCAAGTTCATCTGGAACAACAACCTGGCCGTGGACGGCAGCATCTCGGTGGCCGGCCCCATCAAGCCAATTATCACCACCAACTACCTCCGCGGCACAAATCTTGTGTTCGGCGGCACCGGTGGAGCTGCGACGATTACCTACAACGTTTTGTCCTCGACCAACGTCGCCGCGCCGCTGTCAAGCTGGAAGCCCATCTTTACCAACACGTTTAACACCAGTGGCGGGTTCCTGGTTACGAATCCGATCGTGCCGAGCGTGCCTCAGAGATATTACCTGCTGAACGTGCCTTGATTTGCTGATTCGCGAGCACGCCGCCGGTGGAGTTCCCGCTCCACCGGCGGTTTTTTCAAAACCATGCCTGCTGAACGCACCCGGTTCGTTACGGCAGGGGCGGTCTGGACCGTGGACCAGCACTGCAACAGTCATTCTCTGGACCTGCGTTTCAGCCTCGGATAGACTAGATCGATTCAAGAAATACCGTAACCGAAGAAGGTAGGGTCGGCGCGCTGCGCCGACCGCCGACGGCGCGGCATGCCATCCCTACCTCGGGTGATAGTTTCAGTTAAAACACTTCATTGAGTCGCATATGTTCGAGCGTCCAAAAAAACAGAGGCGAGCCTACCCGGTAATTCTGTGGTCGGCGCTGCTGGTGTTGGCGCTATTCGGTGGTTGCGGCAAAAAACCGCCGGCTGCCGTCTTCCCCGACACCACTCCCACGACCGCCCTGCTGGCCGACAGTCAACTCCATCAATTTGCCACCCACCTCAAGGCCATGCCGGAAGATCAGCGAGCCGCCGCGGTTCAGCAATTTCTGCTGGAGCATCCGGTCTCTCCGATCACCGAGGGCAACCGCCTGGCGGGGATTCTCTGGTATGGCAAAGCGCAGACGGTATTCATCAACGGCGACCTGCAACGGGCGTGGACCCGACCCGAACCGCTGGACGCGATTGCCTGCGGCGAAAGCACCCTCTTTTACTGCCTCCGCCAGGCTCCGCCCGACGCCCGGTTGGATTATTTGCTGAATGTGGATGGCCAGAACACCACCGACCCTCGCAATCCGCGGGTGACCCCAAGCGGTTTCGGTCCGCACTCGGAAATCATCATGCCGGCCTTCCAGCCGAACCCGGCACGGCGTTTCCGCGACGACATCGCCCATGGCACCTTGGCCACCCTGTCATTCACCAATCGTATCGCGCCGCGGCTGCCGCGGACGCTCAAGGTTTACGAACCAGCGGCTTATGATGGCTCCACCCGGCTGCCCACCTTGTATGTGTATGACGGTCTCGAGGCTTTGGACTACATGGCCTATACCAACGTCCTGGATAATCTCATCGCCGAAGGGAAAATCCGGCCGGTGCTGGTCGTGTTCGTCAGCATGCTGCCAGAGGATGGCCAACTAATTCCGGACAAATTGACGACTCTGGCAAACATCGTCTGCGATGAAATCGTGCCGGTGATTGATGGGGATTACCCAACCCTCCATGATTCCTCCAACCGGGCGATTGCCGGCATTTCCATTTGGGGACACCTCGCGCTGATGACCGCGTTGAGCCACCCTGAGGTCTTTCTGCTGGCGGCGGGCCAGTCCAGCACGGTAACGGATTCGCTTCTGAAGGTGCTCCGGCAGGCGACGGGCAACGCGCAAGCTCGTCCGCCTTTCCGGTTCTATCTGGATGTGGGGAATTATGATCTTGTCGCCGGCGGAATCGACGGCCTGCCATTCCTGCAGGCCAATCAACGGCTGCGCGCGGAACTGGAGCAATGCGGTGTCCCTTGCCAGTTCCAAGCGGTTAATGACGGGCACCAGTGGGCCAACTGGCGGGAACGGACCGACGCCCTCTTGCGCTATTTCTTCCCACCCGCAACGAATCCAGCCGCGCCGTCGGAGGCGCCTGGCCCGCCCCGCTAGGCCTTCCCCTCCGCTTGGCCGGCTACTTGGCCCGCCCGGCCGGCCGCTTGCGCCCGCCGGCCGTCTCCCGCAGCGGGAATGCCATGTATTGTTCGGCGTTGCCGTAACAGATGTTGCGGATCATCGGCCCGACCAGTTGGTTGTCATTGGGAATGAGACCGCCTTCCATGTCGCGGCCGATCAGGTTGCAGAGGGTGCGACGAAAGTACTCATGGCGCGGATAGGACATGAAGGAGCGCGAATCCGTAATCATGCCGATGAAGCGCGACAGCAGGCCAAGGTTCGAGAGGGCGTTCATCTGCCATTCCATGCCCTCTTGCTGGTCCAGGAACCACCAGCCGGAGCCGAACTGCAATTTGCCGGGGATCGTGCCGTCCTGATAATTACCGATCATGGTGGCAAACGCGTAATTATCCGCAGGATTCAGGTTGTAAATGATGGTCTTGGGCAGCGCGTTCTCCTGGTCGAGCCGGTCCAGGTAGGCGGCCAGGGACTGGCATTGCGGAAAGTCGCCGATCGAATCGAAACCGGTGTCCGGCCCGAGCTGTTTGAGCAGGCGCGTGTTGTTGTTGCGCAGCGCGCCCAAATGAAGCTGCTTGGTCCAGCCCCGGGTGGCATCGAGCCGGCCGAAATACAGCATCATGAACGCGGCAAACTGGCCGTGTTCCGGCGGCGACACGGCTTCACCCCGCCGCGCCCGGGCGAAGATATCGGCGGCGGTCTTCTCGGAACAGAAATCCGCAAAGCTGTGGTTCATGCCGTGATCGGACAACCGGCAACCTTGCGAATGGAAAAAGTCGTGGCGCTTCTTGAGCGCGCTGAGAAAGTCGGAAAAACTGCCGATGTCCACGTTGCTGGCGGCGGCCAGGCGTCTCACCCACTGGTTGAAGCCGGCGGGCTGGTTGACCGTCAGCGCCTTGTCCGGCCGGAAGGCGGGCAGCATGGTGGTCGGATGGTCCTGGGCGGCAAACGCGCGGTGATGGGCCAAGTCGTCGGCCGGATCGTCTGTGGTGCAAACCACCTTGACGTTGAACTTTTTCAGAATGCCCTGCGTGGTCAGTTCCGGCGTGGCCAGCGTTTCGTTGGCCTGCTTCCAGATTCTGGCGGCGGTCCGCTCATCCAGGAGGTCCGCGATGCCAAAATACCGCCTGAGTTCCAGGTGCGTCCAGTGATACAGCGGGTTGCGCAGCGTGTGGGGCACGGTCGCCGCCCAGGCCCTGAATTTTTCCGCGGGGCTCGCGTTCCCCGTACAAAAGCGCTCCGCCACGCCGTTGGTCCGCATCGCCCGCCATTTGTAATGATCGCCTTCCAGCCAGATTTCAAACAGGTTCTTGAACTGGCGGTTGTCGGCAATGTCCCGCGGCGACAGGTGACAATGATAGTCAAATATCGGCTCGGCCTCGGCGTACTGATGGTAAAGCGTGCGGGCCGCCTTGGTGCTCAACAAAAAATCTTCGTGGATGAAGGCCATGTCCAATGAAACCGACGAATGGTGTGGGAGTCAAGCCGGGACCGCCTCGCAGCGCGGCGCCGTCCTGACCGCCTGCGCTTCGCCGACCAGCAGCGGCTTCATGTGCCGCGCGAACAGGTTTTCGGTCACATTGCGGGCGATAACGGCCTCATGTTTCTTGAGGGCGTTGAGATAGCGATCACCCTTCTTGGCCGCGATTTTAAACGCCACGTGGAGCAGTTGCCGGAAGCTTGGATTGAAAGCCGGGTTCTTCTGGTCGTGGCGCAGCGCGGAAACGAACTGGCTGGAGGTCCACCCGTTGACCGTGGCGGCCGGCGGCAGCTTCGCCTTATCGATGTCAATCACCGTGGCGTAGGGCGCGCACAATTCCTCGACGTGCTCCAGCGCGTAGGCGTAAATCTCCCGGGCGATCTCCAGCCCGTCCCCGCCCGCCTCGGCCAGCCCGATGAGTTCTTCCAGCCAGGTGGTGCCGGCGGTCTTGATGTGAATGCCGGCATCGAATTTCTTCAACGCGCGCCGCATGGGCTCGTACAGCGAAAACTTGTCGCTGCCGGAATGGATGCTGAGCTTGAGGGTCGCCGGCAGGCCGTATTTGCCGATGGCGAACGCGATCACGGCCAGATCCTCGTTGAATTCCTTTTCAAACTGACGCAAGTCGCCGACATAATCCACCCCCTTGTTGAAGCGGCCGGTGAATTTGGGCGCAATGGTCTGCAGCGGGATCCGCTCGTCGGCCAGCGCCGCCAGAATGATGAGCAGTTCCGGCGGCGTTTGCGGGTTGTCCGTCTCGTCCATGGAAACTTCCGTGATGAAATTCGCCTCGCCTTTGGCCTGGGCGATGTGCCGGTAAATCTTGCCCGCATCCTGGACCGCGAGCAGGAATTTATTGGCCACGCGCTCCACCTCGGCCCGCGTCGTGCGCAGCGGCTGGTCGAGGTGCGGGATCACTATCTGGCCCACCAGTTCAGGATGCCGATCCACAAACGCCTTCACGCTCTTGGAATCGGCCGGCTTGCCAATCGAGTCCGCCACGTCAATCGTGAAGAAATCCGAAGGGGCGATGAACCGGTCCACCGTCTCGAGCCGGATGTGGTCGGCGTCCACGTGATACGGCTTGCGCCAGCCCAGCGCCTTCACTGCGGCGTCGGCTTCTGCGCGCAGACTGGCGGGTTCGGTGCCGATGAACGTGTGTTCGCGGTTTGATTTGTTCCAGACCGGAACGACGTCCGCCCCCAGTTCCGTGGCCAGAATACAGGCCCGGAGCTGGGCCCTGCCCTGGTGTCCAAACCGGTCGCCCATGCCAAAGGAAAACTTGCCCAACGTCAGATATTTGCTCATAAGAAAGGTTCGTTTGTCGGATACAAATTTACCAGATTTGCCGCCCGAAGAACCATAGAACTTTTGCAGATTTATTTGAGAATTCTGCACTTTTTGGGGGAAAATCAGGGGATTTTACGGTTTTGGGACATGGCAGGCAACATCCGGCTGTTCGCCCAGAGTCATTTCCTTAACCACCGTTCGGGTCAACGCACCCATACGGCGGCGTCCCGTTCCGGATGGGCCGCCTGACCCCTGAAACCGGTCAGCCGCAAGTCCGTCACCCCTGTGGCTTCGAGCGCGTGGGTGAAATAATCCGGCCGGTTCCCGCCCCAGCGCACCGAGCAATCTTTCAGAGTGACATTGTCCGCGTTGACGAGGCTGAAGCCCGGGGTTCCGTGCCTCACGATGGGATCAAATACCTTGGTCGGCCGGTTGTCAAACACCCCGCCCGGGTATCTTGTCCAACGGTCGAGAGCGATCGCTACGTTTTCAAACCGCACGCCTTGGAGATGGCCGGCCCCGGCGCCATACACCCGCACGCTGTTTTCCGCCCGGCCAGTGACATTTTGGACCAGCACATTCCGGATAGCGCCGAGCCGGGTGGTATTGGTCCGCGGAATGGCCGTGAAGGAAATCGCCTCGCCCCGCCCCCACCACGGATCCGAGTAATAGCACGCCGTGAAGCGGATGTCGCGAAAGACGACGTTCGAGACGCTGCCTTCGTCGCGGAGCTGGATCGTCAAGCCGCGGCTGCCGGTGACAATCCTGCACCGCTCAAACAAAATGTCGTGGATGTCGCCAGTGGTCTCGGTCCCGATTTTCAATCCTGAATCCTGCGTCCGCAGCACGCAATCCCGGATGGTGATGTTGGCCGAAGGGCCGAAATCATTCGTCTGGCGTGTGGCTTTGATCACGATGGCGTCATCGCCGCAAGTGATGTCGCAGCGGCGGATCTCCACGTCCTGGCAATGGTCCGGATCAATCCCGTCGCAATTGGGCACGTCGAGCCGGTTGCGGACGGTGACATGGTCCACGAGCACTTTTTTGCAGCCCAGCAGGTGCAGCCCCCAGAACGGAGCGTCGCCAAAGGTGAGGTCGCGGATTTCCAGGTT
Organism: Candidatus Acidiferrum sp.; assembly: GCA_035506715.1. Taxonomy (GTDB): domain Bacteria; phylum Verrucomicrobiota; class Verrucomicrobiia; order Limisphaerales; family UBA11358; genus UBA11358. The sequence goes on from DATJOW010000150.1 coordinate 18,144, forward strand.
GGTGCAGCCGGTGAGCACGAACAATTTGGGCCGCCATTCCCTGAACAGCCACCATTCATTCGTCGCGTCGTAACCCGTCATGAATTCGAGCGACCGGCCGCTGACTTTGCCCGAGCCGGTCAGCCGGAGATTCTGTGCGTTTAAAGCCGTGATGACCCCATCACCTTGGTAATCCGCGGGATTGGTGCTGATGACCAGGTCGCCGGCGAGGTGAAAATCAATTCCGCTGCGCAATTCCAAGGTACCCACCAAAAAACGATGACCGCGTGGCACCAGCACCTGCGCGTTGCCACCGACGGCCGCAGCGGCATCAATCGCCTTTTGAATGCCAGCGGTGGCGAGGGCCATGCCGTCGCCGGCGGCGCCGAAGTCAAGCACGTTGAAAACTGTAGGAGCGGTTGCAATTTCGAGCGATGTCAACGCCATAAAAAACAGTGTCGCAGTGATTGTGAAACGGCTGGTAGGGAACCGTAAAGTTTTCATGATTGATCCAAGTTTTGGAACTCGCGGCCGGATGGAAGCGCGTCACCCTCCAGTGGAGGCAACCATCTCTGGTTGCCAGTGAATGCAGCATCCTTGCTGCGTTGGGGGAAGAATCGTCGCTTCATGTGATATCTGACTTTCGCTGGAGCCTTTCCGCCCGGAGACTGACATTGCACCACAACCATTCCTCCGGGCGTGCGCACAATCCCGCTTTCACCGGGTTGTCTGCCACATAAGCGCACAACCGGGATCGTTCTTGTTCATTCCGAATCAAGTGGTCATAGGTTTCCTTTTGCCAGAAATGACGGCCGACACGGCCCAGCATTTTGCTCGTCTGACTGGCCGTAAATGATTTCCAACTGTGTTCGATGCTGCTCAAGGTTTGTCCCGGCCGGGGCCAAACCACGACATGCACATGGTTCGGCATGACCGTCCACGCGTACAAGTCGTAGCGGTCACCATCAAAGAAGTTCAGCGCCTCGGCCACCAAATCGGCGATTTCCGGGCGTCGCAGCCAACAAACTCCCGCCCCGGCATCAAGGAACTGCTCCACCCGTTCCGAATACCAAATGAACAATTGCTTTTCTTCCTGCCACGTCCACGGACGTTTGGCCGCCATCGCAGTCTGGATGACGGTTTCGCGCTCGTGTTTCAACTTGAGCACCGCTTCACGCGGCAGCGAATCCGCAAGCCGGAACGTCAAGAAATAGGCCAAGCCTTCACGCTTCAGATGCGGCAACTTGCCACGGAAATGGAACCCTGAAACCAGCCGGCTGGCATCGGCATTCGATCTGGGAGCCCGCATGATGCCGTGGGTATATCCCAAACCGGCTCTCATTGCCAATCCTGATGACTGCCTTGTGAACGTTGGCATCTTTACAGCGTTGAAACCGGCGGCAGGATACCGCCTTCACTGGCACGCTGGAAGCGCACCACCACCTGCGTCATCATTTTACCGCCACGTCCCACACGCGGGAGAAGCGGGATTTGCCGGCCGGGCCCTCGACCCAAAGCACGACAACATAATGTCCGGCTTCCTTGTAGGCGTGGACCGGATTCGGTTCGTTGGCGGTTTCGCCGTCGCCAAAGTCCCACTGCCAGGACGTCACCTGCCCCACCGACTGGTCCTTGAACGCCACCAGCCGCCGGTCCATGTCCACCACCGTAAAGGTCCATCTGGCCTCAATCGGTTTGCGGAACTGCGGCTCGAGCGGCATCAGCTTGAAAGCGACCAGTTGGTCGGCATTGCCGTACATCGTGTGCTGGCGCGAGAGATTCCAGAAACCGTTGTTGGTGTCGCCGGAATGAACGTCGTCGTAGTCAATCACCGCCCACGACAGGCCGATGATTTTGTTTTCCTTGAGCACGGACTCGACGGCGCGTTGAGGTCCTTCGGCGCCGGCGTAATCGAAAGGCGTGATCCAGAACTCGAGGACGAGATGGCCGGGCTGACCGGGCTTGAAGTTGCAAGCATAAGCCGCGTTGGCGTAAGGCAGTTCTTTCAGCCATTGCGCCGGACCCCAGACCATGCACCAGTCCTTGCCTTCCGCCGGGGTGAAGATGTGATAATTCTGGGCGTGCGCGCCCTGCAAGGTGAAATAGGTTTCCCAGGTGCCGAGCCGGCTTTTCGCCGGAAGAAATCGTTCGATGAATGGCCCGCCGGAGAGGTCGCCGTCCACCACCAGCTCGAACGTGTCGTTATGCAAACCCGGATCGGCGAAATCCCAGTAATCGTCCCAGGCCTCGTACAGGAAATAGAGCCGGTTCAGTCCCTTGACCCAGCCCACCTTCACGCGCACGTCCAATGTTTTCGGATCCGGCGCGGCGTGCCGGCCGGTGTCGTCCACGAGCTGGTCGGTACCGATGACGTAATCTTCCGGAATGATGTCCCAATCATTGGTCCGGCCGTCGATGGTGGGAATCCGATCCGGCGGGAACTGGAATACCTTGAACGTGATATTTGTCCGTTCCAGCGCGATGGCGGGATGGCAAGGCAGCACAAAAGCCAGAAGCGCGAGCGGCAGCACCGGCCAGCGGGGAGGGAGGTTGAAACGACGCCAATTCATACGAAAAGGACTCCACGATTCAGACGATGTGTCAATCTTCATTGCGCGACTGCCTGGGAGCGCCGGCGTCCCGCCGGCCCCGCCCACAACTCTGCCGATGTTTCAATCTTCATTACGCAAGTAATACCACTTGAAGTTTGATATTGCACGATTCCTAAAGGTAGGGCGCGTCACTCCGTGCGCGCCGTCGGGCGGCGGTTTGGCAGGTGAATATGATAATGCCATTCGCGGCGGGCAGAGGACTGCCCGCCCTACCCAATAGTGCAGTTTCAAGGTAAAAGTGGTATCATCTGTTTCCAGCCAAAGTGTCATGAAACCCATTCTGCCGGTCAACCGGGTGCCGTCAGCCTGCCTGGTGCCCACGCTTATGGGGCATTTTAAGAAATGACGCAGCCACCCGAGCGGCAGGGTCGGCGCGCTGCGCCGACTGCGGACGCCGCAGCGCGGCGTCCCTACCAACGGCTATAGTTTCGGTTAAAACGCTTCTGGACTGCGGTGGCATGCGCAGCGCGACACCGCTTTTCGAAAACGATCGATTACCTGGGCGTCCCGTCCGCTCCGAAAGCGCCGTCGCCGCTACCGCTCTGCCGGCGCACTCCAAGATATTCCCGGCGCGGCGGTTTAAACTCCGGTTACGGTGTTTCTTGAATTGCCTTACCATCTCCCTTGAAAACTGGGAGGATGGACACCGAACGTCCAAGTGCGCCCTGTCTTCGGACAATGATACAATCTCGCACTGCAACTGGCATCACTTCGTCAGGACATTTCCTCTGCGCATCAAAAAAAATGGGCGCCCGCATGGACGCCCATCGTGAAATCAGGCCAACCGGCAGGACACGCCTTACGGCGCATCGCGCAGCTTGTCCCAAATGGCATTATACTGGGCAGCCCAAACTCCGTGGGTCTGGTCGCTGTCCAAATTGGCGCAGATGGACTCAAAGTAACTGGCGGGCATGATCATGGCAAAGCGGGCGGATCCGTCGGTATAAAGCGTGGACAAACCCTTGCTGGGCCAATGCGGCCAATGGTTCGCATCAAACGGCGCTCCTTTTCCCGTGGTGCTCGTGTCGCTAATTCCATTGATGCTCGCGACATAATCAACCGTAAAGGTGTCCACAGACTTGACGTCGGTCACTTTCTGATAGGCCCGGTAGGACCCGGCGGTGGGATTTTTCAAACGGGGATTGTACATGTAGCTCGAACGAATGGCGCCATTCTGGTTTACGCTCATGAACTGAGGGTGGGCATAAAAATCCGCCGACAATGAGTACAAGAGAGTGTTGGGCGCCGCATCGTCATAAGTTGGGCAAAAGAACGTATGCCCGTCGGAAATCATGCCGCCGCCGTAGAGGTAGCCCATGTTTTCATCGCGGCTTTTGTTGCCGTCGGTCCCCAAGGCATAACCTTGGGGCATGGGCGTCCCATCCGGCCCGCCACTGAACAGGATATAGCGGAAGTAATGGATTCCTTTCATCTCGTTATAATTCGGATGATCGGCGTCCCCACCCCACGGCGGATACCAATCCGCAAAGTCATTGGCGTACACCGAACTGCCGATGCCGATCTGGTGCATGTTGTTGACGCATTGCAGGCGTTTGGCCCGGCGCTTGGCCGATGCCAGGGCCGGCAGCAGCAGGGCCGCAATGATGGCAATGATCGCAATGACCACCAGCAACTCGATCAGCGTGAACCCGCGCAAGGTGCGTCGCTTTACATTTTTCATTGTTGTATTCACTTGGCTTCTCATGTGGTATCGGGCCGCCTGCCGGGCCGATGCCATTAACATCGGCCCGGTTCGGCTGTTTTTCAATCACTGTTCGCTTTCACAACCCGGCGTTTACGGATAAATTAGGCGGTAAAACACCGTTCCCTTGGTCGTATCCAGCGGGATGACGACCTTGTTGGTCAGGTTGCCGCCCGTCACATTTACCCAGTTGGTGGTGAGACCGACGGACGTGGTGTTGGTCTGCGACTGCAACCGGTAGGTGGTGTTGGCCACCGGCCAGTTCAGGGTCAGGTTGCCGCCACTATAGGTGTTGGTGATGTTCGGCGGGACCAGGCTGGCCAGCCGCGCGACGTTCACGGTGTAGGTCTTGACCGATCCGCCGTCCTGCGAGGTGACCTGGACTTTGACCACGTTGGTGACGAGCGGGCTCGGATCCAGCGCCAGCGCGCCGCTGGCGGTGCCGGAGGCGATGATGTTGGTCGCGCCGTTGTAAATGAGCCGGTTGGTGGCCGTGATGTTGGCGTTGGTCACGGTGACCGTGATGGGGCTGTTGGAGTAGGCTTCCGTGGTCGCGTAGCTCAAGGTGTTCGAATTGAACACCGGCGCCAGGGTGCCCGCCGGAGTGACGACCAGGCCCACGAGATCCGCGTTGGTGCTGGCCGAGACGACTATCGTGCCATCGATCGCCAGGTTGTTTGTCCAGATGAGCGGCGCGATGGGTTGCAGCGTCACGGTGGCGAATCCAGTAACCGGGTGATTGAACAGATGGAACACCTCGCCGCCCTGGAGCGGCGGGCCAACATTGCTGACAGTCACCGAAGCCGTCGGATTGACCGCAAAACTGGCGGCGGTCAGTTCATCCGCGTTGACCGCATTGGTACGGTTGAGCCGGAAATTGACCACGCCCGAAAGCGTCACGGAATTGGTCACGTTGAGGACACCGGTGCCGGTGCCGTTCGTCAGGATGTAAACGCCGGCGGTCCGGCTGATGGCGGTATAACCCGGATTCAGCACCGAGCCGACATCGGCCACCACGCTCCCGCGGATGGTGCCAATGCCGCTGAGGTTCTGGTTCGGCGCCACCTCCAGCACGCCGTTGGTGTACAGCAGAATGTTGGTGACCGTGACGTTGTCGGAATCGTACTGATACGTGAAATAACCCATGGAGGAGGCATCCAGCACCGCCGTGGGCGAGGCCAGCGTGACGGCCATGGGCACATCGCCGTTGTAGTTGTTGGTCAGGGTGATCGGCACCACCAGCCGCAGGATGCCGTTGCTCACGGTCGTGAAGCCCGTGGTGTTAAAGTTCGTGTAGGCGGCCGACAAATTGGTCACGTAAGTGATGCCGCCATCGGGCGAGGAGACATTGGTGCCCACGCCGCCGTCCAGGGTCAGCACGCCAATGCCGGTTTTAACGATGTTGTTGGATCCCTGGATGTATCCCGAAAACTCCATGTCCACGCCCTTGGCGCCAATCCAGTAGCTGCAGCCGCCCGCGGCAATGCTCGGTCCCAAAATGGACCCGCTGCCGGTCAGCGATCCTAGATGGACGACGCTGGCGTCCCGGCAGAAGAAGTTGGCACCGTTCACCAGGATGAACGAGGCATTGGTTCCACCCAGGTGGTTGGCCCCGCCAAACCAGCGGGTCCCGGCGCCGGGCGCGGCGTTGGTGAAGATGACCGTACCCAGGAAGTTCGAGAAGTCGAGCGTGCCGCCCAGCGAGAAATTGCCGGTGTAAATGTTGGTCGCCGTGGCGCTGCCGTTGAAATACCCGTTGAGGGAATTACCGGTGCTCACAGAGGTGAAGGACACCGTGGCGCCGTCCACCGTGTTGATGTTGTTGGGAATCGTTGCCGCGATGGAAAGGCCGGTGGGCATCGAGATGGTCACGTTGTTGCTGGCGATGACGTCGCCCGTACCGGGCCGGCCGCTGGTGGCGACGCTGCCCGAAACCGCGCCGACCGCGAGGGTGGTGCCGGCCGCCATGACGGTTCCGTTGCTGTAGGTATTCTGCACTCCATCCACCCGGAACGTGCCGTTGGTGACGAACACCCGGAGCCGGCCAGTGGTGCCGTTCGCGATCATCCCGTCGTAGGTGGAGGTGTTGGTAGAAACATTCCCAATAATGAGCGTGTTGGTCAGCGCAGTTGAATTGGTGATTACCGAGCCAAGGGCGCCTTGCAGGCTGTCGAAGGACATGTCCGTGTTCACATCGAGCGTGCCGGCATTGACGGTCACCGGGCTGGCCCCTGATCCCAAGGCGTTGCGATTGGATACTTTCAATGTCCCGGCGTTGACAACCGTGGGTCCTGTATAGGTATTGACATTGGTGATGGTTTCCGTGCCCTGGCCTATCTTGGTTATTCCCAGCGTGCCCGAGCTGTTCTGGATGACGCCACCGAAGATCCCGCTGTCGTCATTGTACCCGACGGTCAACACGGAGGCACCCCCGCCGGTGTTGTCAATGGTACCGTTGCCGGTCAAGGCATTGACAGTGTCGCTGTAAGAATTCAAGTCCAGGACGCCAGGACTGACCACGGCAACATCGCCGGAACCCTGCGAAGGCACGGCGTTGGCAATACCGACCTTGAGGGTGCCGTTGCTGACCACAGTGCCGTTGCGATAATAATTGACCGTTTGCATCAGCAACGTGCCGCTGTTGACTTTGGTCAGATTCGCTGTGCCGGCAATCTGGCCGCTGCCGCTGAAGGTGTAATTCGCGGAGCCGGTGTCCACTTTCACATTACCCGGCACCAGGGTGGCCGCCAGGCTGACGCTCGGATTGGCCGCGCCGGTGGCGTCAAAGGTGACATTGTCCGAGGTGTTGAACACCGTGCTGCCGGCGCCGGCGGTCCAGTTGGCTGTGCTCCCGACGTCCCAGGCATTCCCGTTAAGACCGCCAACCCACGTCAGATTTTGGGCCGTGTATGAGGCGACCACCAGATTCACAAAACCACCTGTCACTTGAATGGTGGCTACCGTTCCCGCCGCCAGTCCGCTGCCCAATACGATGGCGGCATATCCGCCACCCGAGGTGATGTTCCCGCTGGCCTGCTCCACCAACCGGTAAGTGCCCACCCCCAGAGCAGTTCCCGAGACGTTGTTGACAATGAACGCATTGCCACTGATGGACAGCGTGCCCTGGGAAATGTAAAGCGCCGGATGCGTGGTGTCCCCGCTGAAGGAAGTCGGGTTGAAACGCAGGGTGATGTCCTTGGCTCCGGTCGCCATGCTCACCGTCGCTCCACCGGCCGCCTTGATCGTCGCGGCCGTGGAACCGACCGTGGTACCGGCGCCACTGGCGCTGAGCGAACCGGGCATCGTGTAGGTAATCGCCCCGAGTGGGGAGACATCAAAGATTGCGCCGCCGGCAATGTTCAGATTGGCATTGGCTCCCGTCCCCAAGGCTGCGCTATTGGTCACCGCGAGGGTTCCGGCGTCGACCGACCACTTGCCCAGATAAGAACTGACCTGGTCCAGAATCACCGTGCCCGGCCCGTTGATATGCACCACGGTGTCCAACGCACCGCCGGCATTGGTGTTGACAATCAAAACGTCGCTGGCCGTGGTGGTGGCCACCGTTACGCTGGTGCCGCCGGCATTGCCGATGAACAAGCCATTGTTGGTGCTGTTGCCACTGATCTTGAGCGTCCCGCCGCTCTGGAGCGTGACGCCGCTGTTAATCAGGCTGACGCCGTCAATCTGGAGGGTACCGGCAATCCGAACGACCAGATTGGGGGCGGTAATCACGCCCAGCGAGCCGGGATCTTTCACCTCGAGCGTTCCCCCTTCGACAAACACGCCGGCCGGGTTGCCGGCGCTGGTCTTCTGCGGCAGGTCGTTGGACGACGAAAGAATCCACAAGCCCGCCCCTTCTTTGAAAATCTGGATGGCGCCGGCGCCGGCGACCTGGTCGTCCAGGCGCGCGATCGTGTTGGTGCCGGTGTTGGAGCCGCTCAAATAGAGCGACAGCGGACGGGTGCTGGCGGTGGCGTTGGTGATGGAGGCAAAATAGAGCGTGGCGTTGGTGCTCGCGGCGTTATTGGTGATATCAATCCGCAGGTTGGTGCTGCTAGGCACCACGAAGCGAATGGGTTCATTAAACGTGATGGGATTCGTCACCGCCGAGCCGACCACGACATTGGTGGTTATGGTGGAGGTGCCGCGGATCTGGAGATAATTGTCATTGATGCTGTTCCCGAACACGTAGGCGCCGCAGGTGGCCGTGTCAAAAATGAAGCCCCCGAGGCTGCGCTGATATTCGTTGGTGATCGCGTTGCCGGCGCCGCCAATGCCGCTCAGCGGGATGGCATTGGTGAACAGGGCCACATCGGCGTTCGCCGTGCTGTTGGACGCACCGGGGACCGCCTGGCCGACCCAGTTATTCGTATTGTTGAAGTAGTTATCCGCAGGAGCATTGGTCCAGGTTTGGCTGGCGGCCCAGCCGCTGGCCGCACCTAGAACGCCAATGGCCAGCAACAGGCAGAGCCACAGGCGGATGAGGATGGCGGGCGGATTTGCAGACGCCGATTGTTTTTGCGAACGGAGTTGGGTGGGGTTGAGGATGTTCATGATACTTGGGGTTTTGAGGGTCGAGGTTTGCATGGTTCTTGAAATTGTCAGGCCGGGCGCGTCAACGCAGGCTAAGCCTGCCTGGTCGGGGTCATCTCTTTCTCACGGCAACGCAGGTTTAAATGGTTTCACGTTTACATGCCGCCGGGCGCCCGCGCCGGCTAAAACAAACGGGATTAATTTCATGGTACCATATCTCTTATCGTTAACCATCGCCAATTCTGGTGATGCATGGTTTTCAAGGCGCCTCCACCGGCTCGCGCCGTGACCGCGTCTGGCCCAAATGCTTGGCCACCGCCTCGGTGCGGGAATGCACGTGGAGCTTCTCATAAATGTGACGGATATGGGTGTGGATGGTGGCATAAGTCACCTCCATGGTATCGGCAATTTCCTTGTACAGATAACCCTTCGTCAGCAGGTCGAGCACCTGGGCTTCGCGCGGGGAGAGGCTTTGCGCCCCGGTGGCCGCGGCGGGCGATTGCTGAAACGACTGCACGATTTTGCGCGCGATGTGGCTGCTCATGGGCGAGCCGCCGTTATGGACATTCTGAATGGCCGCGAGGAGTTCCGCGGGCGGGGTTTGTTTAAGCAGATAGCCGGTCGCGCCGGCCGCCAGCGCGTTGAAAATGTTTTCGGTGTTTTGATAAACCGTCAGCATGATCACCTGCGTCTGGGGCAGCAGGGGTTTCAGCCGCCGCACGCATTCCACCCCGTTGAAACCCGGCAGGTTGATGTCCATGAGCACCACGTCAGGCTTGATTTTGGGGACCTCCTGCAGCGCATTCTCCCCGCTGGCATGCTGGCTCACGCAACGGTAGCCCGCCGAACCGCTGATCAGGCGGGCGAGGGAGGTCCGCACCTCGGCATCGTCCTCAACGATGGAAACGGAGATGCTCACACCGGCAAATCTCCCGCGGTGTCGGCGCGCTGGTTGGCCATTAGGTTCACAAGGTCATATTAACCGATGGGCCGCTTTTCCCCTATCGCCATTACTGGCGATGCCGGGGGATGGATGGCCACCGTCATTTCCACGCGGGTGCCGCGGCCGGCGACACTGTGGATTTCGCAGCGCCCGCCCACGGCGGCCAGGCGCTTCCGCAGGTTGGCCAACCCGGAGCCGGAGGTGATGCGGTCCGGCCCGTCGCCAGCGGCGCCTCCGTCGCCGGCGGGCATGCCCTGGCCGTTGTCTTCCACCACCAGCGTGAAGGCCGCCGACGCGATGCTCAGCCGCAGCGAGACTTCGGTGGCCCTGGCGTGCTTGACCACATTGTTGAGCGCCTCTTTTAACGCGAGAAACAGGTTGTACCGCAACTCGGCATCCACCCGCATCACCGGCAGGGTCAAGGGCAGATCCATGCGGCATCGAATGCCCGCAGTGTGGAGAAAGTCCTCGGCGAAGGCGGAGATGTAATCCACCAAACCGTTGAAGGTGTCGTGTTCGGGGTCCACCGCCCAGACGATTTCGTCCATGGCCCGGGTCAATTGCCGCGCGGAGCTGGAAATGCGCTCGAGATGGGTGCCGACCTGGTCGGGCTCCCGCCGGGCGAGCTCCGTGAGCAGGGTGATTTGCGTCAGGCCGGCGCCGATATCGTCATGGATGTCCTTGGCGATCCGCGCGCGGTCGCGTTCGATGGCGTGCTGTTGTTGCAGGAGGGCCAATTTACGGCGGTATTTTCGGGTGGCGGCGCGGCGCACCACAAGCGACAGGCCGCCAATCAACGCCAGGCCGGCAAAGCTTCTAAACCACCAGGTCTGGTAAAAAAACGGCCGCACCTCAAACGGGATGGCGGCGCCGGTCTCGTTCCATATTCCTTCACTGTTGCATCCAATGACCCGAAAACGATAATCGCCCGGCTCCAGGTTGCGATATTGCGCCGTCCGCCGGGTCTCGGCGTCCACCCAGTTCGCGTCCAAACCCTCCAGCCGGTAGCGGAACCGCGCCCGGTCGCCGGCATCGAAGCTCAACGCCGTAAACCGGAAATCAAATTGCTTGTGCCCCGGCGGCACGATGATTTTTCCGCCGGTTCCCGCCAGCGGCTCGCCGTCCACGCGCAACTCCTCGATGAGGATCGACGGCGGCGTCGAGTTGGCCGCCAGCTCGGACGGATTAACCCAGACCGCGCCGCGGACGGTGGTAAACCAGAGCCGGCCATCCGCCCCCCGCCAGCAGGCGGGCTGGTAGCCGTCGGAAAACTCCAGGGCGGGCAAACCGTCATGCCTGCCATAGTTCACGTAATCCAGCGTGTTGGTCCGGCCCGCGGCCACGGCATTCAGCGCCGCCTTGGTGACGCTGTAGAGGCCCTGATGCGTGCCCAGCCAGAGCCGGCCGCCCCGGTCGTCCAGAATCTGACTGATCACGTCCACGGGCAACCCTTGTTTGGCGGTGAACCGCGTAAATTTTCCGCGGCTGAAACGGAGCAGACCGCCGCGGAACGTGCCCGCCCAAAGCGTGCCGCTTTCGTCCGCTGCCAGGGAATAAATCGGCTGTTCCACCAGCGCATCCCGGGGGCGGAATGCCTCGAGGCGGTTGGTTTCACAACGATAGAGTGTGCCGTCGTCGGCCCCGGCCCACACCGTTCCGTCCGGCGTTTGGGCCAGCGCCCGGACGGCCGGCAGCATCACGTTGTCGTTCGTGGTCAAAAACCGCCGGTCCGTGCCCGACCACACGGCCAAGCCGGCTTTGGTGCCCATCCAGAGTCGGCCCGCCCGGTCGGCCAAAATGCTTTTGACCCCGTGCACCTCCCACGTCGCGCGCTGAATTTGTTCGTCATGAAACTGATGCAGGATTTCCCCTTCGGCCGCGCTCAACCAGAGTCCGCCCTCCGTGCGTGGGTAGATCGAAAAGACGAAGTTCGCTGAGGCGCTGGAGCCCACCGGGTAACGGGTGATTTTGCCGTTCGCCCAACGGCACAGGCCTCCACCCGCCGTGCCAATCCAGACCACACCATGGGCGTCCTCGAACACGGACGCCGCCGTCCGCGCCGGCAGCCCTTCGGCGGGACCGACCACATGAAACCTTCGGTCGCGCAACCGGGCCAGACCGCCATGATCCATCCCCACCCACAAACCGCCATCGCTGCCCTGAAACCAGGCCCCCACCCGGTCGCCCGGCAGGCCGTCATGAGTCGTCAGGCGCTGAAACTCCCCATCCGGAGCCAGGTGGAACAGCCCGTTGCCGTAATGGTTGAACCACATTCCCCCGGCACGGTCCGTGTGCACCCCCATGGCGCGTCCCGAAGCCCAGCCAAGCAGGCCGCGCCATTCGACCGCCTCCGTCACCCACTCACGCCCGACCATCTTGCGGCAGCGATTGCCGTCCAAAACCCACATCGCGCCATCCTTCGCGGGAAAAAGCAGTTGGGGCTGGACGGTCGGCTCCCCATTCGTCGGGGTCATGTCCGCAAACCGAGCCCCGTCCCAAAGTTCGATGGTATTGGTCGTCCCCACCCACACCCGGCCGGCCGCATCCGCGACGACCGTCACGACCCGCTGGCCAGCCAAGCCGTTGTCCGGCGGCAATTCCTTGAACCGCCCCTCGGCGTACCAGAGAACATGTCCGTCCCGGGTCAGAAACCACAACCGGCCCTCACCATCCGTGCACTGGAAAATCGGCCGCGTCCCCGGCGGCGGCAGGGAGCTTTTCCAGGCCAGATTGGTGTCCGCCGGATTGCGCTGCAAAACATCCCCGAATTGGGTGACGAAGGTGACCTGGTTGGAGCTCGACTGCACCAGCGTCGTGTGCAAATCGAAGGTGGCCTGGTCCGGCCATTCGTTGCGGAATACGCCGTCACGATAGGACGTCAGCCCGCCGCGAAACGTGTTGATCCAGAGGGTGCCGTTGGTGTCCAGGAAAAGTCCCTGGACGCGCGTCTGGCTCAGCGCCGGCGTGTTGACCGGGTCAAAGGTGACAAACCGGGCCCCGTCAAAACGGGCGAGGCCGTTGTAGGTGCCGACCCAGAGATAGCCGTCCGGCGTCTGCGTGATGGCCGTGACGGTGCTGCTGGGCAGGTTGTGCTCCGTGTCCCAGACATCAATGAGATAATCCGCCGAGGCCGCCACCGCCGGGCAACTCTGGTGCAGCAACAGCCCGACCATCATTCCGGCAACGAGCCAACGGCGCATCATCAATGCATATATTTGAAACCGCACCGGTGAAATAATAGGGCGACTATGAGAAAAATGCCAACGCAATGCAAGCCGCGCCTGCAGGACCTAATCGAGTGTGGCGTCGCGCCCCTGGCTCGAAATCAGCAGCGCGCGCCGACTCGACGACCGCCAAACCGGGACCAAGCCTCCGGGCGGGGCCTCCGGCGTTTCGCCCCGCCGGGTAATTTCAACTTTGAAGTCGCCGCATCAAATTGTTACCCTGCAGCCATGTCGCGCAAGTCGTCGGATTCACACAATGGTTTTGCGGATGTCATCGGCGTGGTGCTGCTCGCCGCCGCCTTGCTCTTGTTGGTCGCCCAGCTTTCGTTTGACCGCTACGACCTTTCCTTTTTCAAAAATCCGCCCAATGATCCGCTGCATAACTGGGGTTACAAAATCGGCGCCTACCTGGCTTGGATTACTTTTCTGCTGTTTGGAGTGGCGGCTTATCTATTGCCGCTTCTATTTGCGATGTTCGGCGCGGCCTATCTCCTGAACTTGTTCCAGTACTTGCGGGAACAATCCTGGCGCTCCCGCCTGTGGGCCGCCCTGTTGCTGATGTCGCTCTGCGGACTTTTGTGCATCATGGACCAGGGCGGCTGGCTGGGGCACCTGCGCGAAAGTATCGGCGCCCATAACGTCGGTGGCTGGCTCGGGTTTGTGACCTATGGACAAACCCCGCATTACGAGTACGGCTTTTGCCTGCTCGGCAAGGTCGGCGCCTTCATCGTCTATTCCACCTTGGCTTTGATCAGCCTTCTCTTCCTCACCAATTTCCGGCTCGGGGATTGGATCCGCCACCTGCTGCAAAAGCAACCCGCCGTCGCCCCGGCCGAACCCAAATCCGCCGACGAAGCCGCTCTTGAACGCCGCGCCCGCGACCTCGAACGGCAAGCCAAAATGCTGAAAGAGGAAGTCGCCCGCTCCGGCCTAGGCGCGGATTTGCAGCCGGTGCCGGAGCCGACCGTCCGCGATTTGAGCGTGCCCGAGCCTAAGCCGGCCTCGGCGCGGGCGCGCAAAACGGCCCCGCCCGAACCGCCCAAGCCGGCTAAACCCGCGCAACCGGCCGAGGCGCCGCCGGCACCTGAAACCGTTCCCGCCGCCACGACCGATGAGATTATCGGGCGGAAATCCGAAGCCTCGGAAAAACCCGGGAGCGCCGGCGTCCCGCCGGCAAGCCCCGAAGCAAAACCAGGCGCCGAGACGGCGGCGCTCCCGGGTAGCGCCGCGGAAAAACCAGCCGAAGCCAAGCCCGAACCCGTGGTTCACATCGCCGACGGCTCCGTCCCGGCCGCCAGGCCAAAAGCCGCGCCGAAGAAGCGCAAGCCGCTCACGGTGGCCGCCACGCCCATCATCGGCAATTACCAGTTGCCGCCGCTGGATTTCCTCCAGCACCCGGACCTGACCGTCAAGCCCACCGAATCCAAGGAGGAATTGATGGCCAACGCGCGTCTGATGCAGCAGACGCTCGCACAATTTGAGATCGAGGTTTCGCTCGGCGACATCACCAAAGGCCCAACCATCACCCGTTACGAGCTGCACCCGGCACCCGGTGTAAAGCTGGAAAAAATCACCGCCCTGTCCAACAACATCGCCGCCGCCCTCAAGGCCGAGCGCATCCACATCCTCGCGCCCGTGCCCGGCAAAAGCTCCGTTGGCATCGAAGTGCCCAACCCCGTCAAGTCCAAGGTCATCGTGCGCGATTTGTTCGAATCCGAGGAATGGCGCAACAGCAAGGCGAGGATCCCCATCGCGCTGGGCAAGGACGTTTACGGGCATCCCATCGTGGCCGACCTGTCCGAAATGCCGCACATCCTCATCGCCGGCAGCACCGGCTCCGGCAAATCCGTCTGCATCAACTCCATCATCACGTCGCTGCTCTACAAATTCTCGCCCGACCAGCTCCGGTTTGTAATGATCGATCCCAAGGTCGTCGAGCTGCAGCAGTACAACGCGCTGCCCCACCTCGTCGTGCCCGTCGTGACCGATCCGAAGAAAGTCATCCTCGCCTTGCGCTGGGTCGTCAACGAAATGGAAAAGCGCTACCAGATTTTCGCGCGCGTCGGCGTCCGCAACATCAACTCGTTCAATTCCCGCCCGAAAAACAAGCCGCTCCACGAAACCGAACCCGAACTCCCGCTGGTCGCCAAGCGCGAAAAGGTCGAGCCGGGCGCCGAAGGCTTCGCGGTCGAGGTGGACGAGGACATCGTGGTGCCGCGCGACGACGATATCGTCATCCCGGAAAAACTCAGCTACATCGTCGTCATCATCGATGAGCTGGCGGACCTGATGCTGGTGGCGCCGGCGGACGTGGAAATGGCCATCGCGCGCATCACCCAAATGGCGCGCGCCGCGGGCATCCATTGCATCGTCGCCACCCAGCGGCCGAGCGTGGACGTCATCACCGGCGTCATCAAGGCCAACATAACCGCGCGCATCGCCTTCCAGTGCGCCTCGCGCGTGGATTCGCGCACGATTCTCGACGCGATGGGCGCCGACAAATTGCTGGGCAAGGGCGACATGCTGTACCTGCCGCCCGGCTCTGCGAAGCTCATTCGCGCCCAGGGCGCGCTCATCACCGACCAGGAAATCAACAGCATCGTCGAGTTCATCGCCAGGCAGGGCAAGCCGAACTACGACATGGAAATTCACCAGCAGCTTTCCAAGCCGACGGAGAGTTTTGAGACTGAAACCGGCATTGACGAGGACGAGGAGCTCATCCAGCAGTGCATCGAGGTCATCCGCAGCGAGCAGAAGGCCAGCGTGTCACTCATGCAACGGCGGCTGCGCCTCGGCTACACCCGCGCGGCGCGCATCATGGATGAACTGGAGAACCGCGGCATCGTCGGCCCCAGCAAAGGCGCCGAGCCGCGGGACATTTTGATTGATCTGGATGGCACCGGCGCCGACGGCGGCGGGCAGCAGGCGGTTTAACTACGCTTCTAATTTCAGCAATCATTTTTTGCCAGTAAGCATGGGAATTCCGGAGTAAGTTGAGTTCAGTCAACTTCTCGCGGAAGAATGACAACATGAAGGTCATGACACCACTGAGTGTTACGTTGATTGGGTTGCTCGTGGCAATGAGTTCTGCCCTGGGTCAAGGCGTTGATCTTCATTGGACGTCACCGGTCAGGGAAAGATTCGTCACGTTTTACGCTGAGCCGCAGGGCAAACCACCGGAGGAGATGGCGGTCTTGGTTGAATCAGATGCTCCCCAGATGGAGTCGAGGAAACGGCAACTCGAATGGGAAGCCGAAGTAACCACTAATCGTGAACTGATGCGCACGAAACGGTTCCCGTTCATGACTACGGAGGGACGACCGGATTTTGAAAAGGCCGTCTGGGTTCCTTTCCAAACCAATTTATCGGTTGATTTAGGTTCCGGAGACGGAAGCCGGTGGTTGTGGGTCAGCTACCGAAGCAAAAATGATAAAGATCCCTATCCGCAATGGAATTCGCATCATATCTTTGTCCAGACTTCTCCTCCAATTGTTGTTTTTACCAGTCCCAAGGAACGGATCACTTCGCAACCTATGATCCAATTGAAGGGTTACGTCACATCGGACTTGGGTCACCCGCTTCATTATCAGGTTTTCAACCAAAAGGGAGAGGTGACAACAAGCGAAGATGGCTCGGTAAATGACCGTTATCTCGACCCGGTCACATTTCAATTCACCACGAATTATTTCACCTGCTATGACATTGCTTTGAATCCGGGGACGAACACGATTGTTCTACAGGGCGAGGATGAAGCGGGTTTTTCGTTCACGACCAATTTTGCGATGGTTTTCACCACCGACGGCGACACGAATCCGCCCGTCTTTTCCATTGATTCGCCGGAACCCGGTGGGGAAATTAGTGATGATTCAATCACCATCCGCGGTCCTTCAGATGATCCCACCGCCAAAATGGTCGGGCTTATTTCGGCCAACGGGCATACGAACAACATTTCCGCCTTGATTGAACGGAATGGTTATTTCTGGTTTGAGCATGTGCCGCTGGCCGAAGGAGCCAATCAGGTGATACTGGTCGCGACAGATGTGTCGGGGAATTCATCCAGCACTAACTTTGTCATTTACGGGTCCAATGAGGTTCGCATCCGCATGGATCCGGTGCAGCCGGCGGATGAATTGTGGCAACCAAAGATTGCGGCGGTGACAGGCAAAGTCCAGCCGGCCAACCACGACGTTTGGATCAACGGAGTTCAAGCCACCGTGAAGCCGGATGGCACCTGGCTGGCAAAAAATGTTCCGGTGGTTTCATCGCCCAGCGGGGGCACGGCACTTTTCGACCTGACAACGTTGTCCCCCAGCGACATCGCGAAAGGAAACATCAAAATTAAAGAGCAGACTGCCAGTCAGGCAAGCTTGGGCACTGACCTGACCCCAATAGCTGGACACATCATAAGTAGAGTTCTGCCATTGGTTTGATGTTTGGTTCAGCAGTTCGGGACGGAGGGAGGGCGAAGCCCGACCGGAGTACCGAACTGCTGATGGCGCGGCCAGCAAACTCCGT
>DATJOW010000151.1:0-3888 GCA_035506715.1 Candidatus Acidiferrum sp.
ATGAATCCAACCCGGCTCATGACGTTGTATCAAGGCGACCATTCACCGGAATTGCGCGACCCACCGTTTCTCCCGTTGGTCGCCGCTGCGTTACGGGGCAAACAAGATTTGTTCGCGGCCATCCGTGAGCGCGACATTCTACTGCACCATCCCTACGAAAAATTTTCCAGCGTCATCGAGTTTCTGGAAACCGCCGCTACCGATCGGGAAGTGCTGGCCATCAAGATGACACTGTACCGTACCGGTGGCGACCAGCGGATCGTCGGCGCGCTGATGAACGCGGTGAATAACGGCAAGCAAGTCACTGCCGTCGTCGAATTGCGGGCGCGGTTCGACGAGGCGAACAATATCGAATGGGCGCGCAAACTGGAAGAAAACGGCGTTCACGTGGTCTACGGCCTTTTTGGATACAAGGTTCACGCGAAATGTGCGCTGGTCGTCCGGCGTGAAAATCTCCAAATCCGCCGCTACGTTCACCTCGGCACTGGCAATTACAATCCGGCCACGGGAAAACTCTACACCGACCTCAGCCTGCTGACCTGCCGCGCACAATTCGGCGAAGACGCGACAAATTTATTCAATCTCCTTACCGGCATCTGTCAGTTTCAGGGCATGAAGAAGCTCATCGTCGCGCCGTTCGATTTGCACGCGAAGTTGCTGCAACTCATCGCGCGCGAGGCGGCGAACGCCAGGCGCGGCCTGCCCGGACGCATCATTGCCAAATGTAATTCGCTGGTGGAACCGCAAATCATCGAAGCGCTCTACGCCGCGTCGCAGGCGGGGGCAAAGATTGATCTCGTCGTGCGCGGCATCTGTTGTCTGCGCCCCGGGGTCCCGGGCTTGAGCGAAAACATAGTCGTGCGCAGCATTGTGGACCGATTTCTAGAGCACAGCAGGATTTACTACTTCGAAAACGCCGGACAGCGGGAAGTGTTTGTCGGGAGCGCGGACTGGATGCCTAGGAATTTTTTCCGACGTATCGAGGTCGTGTTCCCCATTGAGGACGGCAACCTGCGTGAACGCGTCATTTCTGAAATCCTTCGCGTTACACTTGCGGACAACGCCAAGGCGCGGATGCTGGGCGCGGATGGAATTTATCGCTCCGCGGGAATTTCCCCGGGCGAAACGCCACGTCGGAGTCAGATGGAATTCATTGCTCTGGCCACTCCCCAAATCCCGGCAAGAACCAAGGGAAAATTCCCACGCGTAGAAACACGCTCTGCAGCCGTCCAAAAGTAAAGAATTAAGAACAGTTTTTGCTGCGCTTCAGAATGAGCTTCCAAACACTGGTCCCGCTGAAGCTCGAAGAAGAAGGTTGGGAAATTGGTGCTACCGCCTGCGGATCCGTCAGTGGGAAGTTGCTCAAATATTAGGGATTAGCGCAAGGTCTGTTATTCTTCAATTCCTGTGTCGCAAACTTTCCCCAGCTCGTATACCCGTCGCCGCCCGGCAGGAGCATCGCCGGCTGCCATTGCTCGTCAAACCAGCACGCCACCCATCCAATCCCGCGCTCGGCCAGGTAAGACATCAACGGGTCGCCATACGTGCCGGCATCGCCGCTGAGATACTTGTCGGAGGGATTCGGCGTTTGCTTCTTGTCAATAAAACCCCACTCGGTAATCACCACCGGATAACGCGCTGCGACGTTCCCAAAATCGTGGTCCCACCCGAATCGGGCATGACTCGGAAAGATGTGGGAGGCATACGCAATATTCTCGCCGGCAACCGCCTCCTGCAGCACCCAATCGAGCTCGCGACCGTAGTTCAACCCGCCGACCATTATAAGTTGCCCGGCGCCCTGCGCCCGGATCACCTGCACCAGCCGGTTGGCGCAACGACGCCAGTCCGTCGCGGATATGTTCTGCGGTTCATTGAAGATCTCGAAGATCACCTGCGGCTCATCCTTGAAGTGAAAGGCTACCTGCTTCCAGAAGTTTGTAGTCATGGCATCGGTATGACAAAAAAGCTCGGGCACTTGCGGAGCGTACCCGGTCACCTCATTGCCGATGGAATGCCAGTCCAGAATGACATACATGCCGAGCTCCCCTGCCCATCGCACCGCAGGCTCAAGATAATGGTGTATATAATCCGGATTCCTTGACCAAAATTGAGGATGCACCGGAATCCGGATCACGTTGGCCCCCGTTGCCCGCACCTTCTCGAACAGTGTGCGTGTATAACGCCCCTCTCCCGCCAATCTGGCCGGGTCCGGAATCATCAGGCCTTTGAGACGGACGATTTCTGCGGACCCGTTGGCAATGCGATTCCCTTTCGTCTGAAGTTGGGAGGGAGGGCGGGAGGTCGAGGCGGGTTCAACCAAACTGGTTTGAACGTTCGTCCTGCCATTAACGACGTCCGCGGCCGAACAAGTGATCCAGCAACCAGGCAGAATAGCTGCCAGTAGAATTGTGAATTGCGGTTTCATGGCGCTCAACCGTTGGCCCCATACCTACGCTCTGCTGTTACCCCGGCGCAAAATTCAGGCTGCTTGCTGCTCGTCTAAAACCTCAAAATCTACAGCGATTTGATCGTAATCGCAGCCCACTGCATATCCACTGTAAGCTGGTGCGCTTCGACTTTCTTTCGGGACGAACACTTGCTCCAAATCAGAATATCTCTCCGGCTCCAGCCACAACCCGCGAACCCGATCATGGGGTTCGTAATTGAGCTTCAAAACCTCTCCTGCGGGCAACACCCCTTCGAAGCGCCCACAACACGGAGCCCCAAAAGTGATCACACCATCAACCTTCACACTTTTACGACTGCGAAGACGCAGGCCTTTGTGGAACTTTCCCATAAAAGCAGTTTGACATGCATGGTTGCGGATTGGAAGCCGGAAGTTCAGGTATAAATTTGGTTCACGAAATACTTTACTGACGCTTCCTGCTTAGCCAAAGCGGGTATCGCAGGTGGAATTCGCGTCAACAAGCAAAGCTATTTCCCGATGCGCTGCAAGACGTAATACTGTGGCTTCATCCCCGAGATCGTCACGTCGCCGCTCTTCCACTCGCAAAACAGATAGGTCCGACCGCTGATTTCCTTGATTTCATAGCGGCTGGCGGTTTGGTCGCTGTGGTGCATTACCGTGCCCTTGGTCCAGGTCATCCACGGCTGCGGCATTTTGCCATTCTCCAAAAACGTCAGCTCTTTTAGAAAAAGTTTCTCTTTCGGCCATTTGGGTTTGTCCGGATTGAAATCGGCAACGTTGCGTACGAAGTCCACGCTTTCCCATTCACCGATCACTTCGGGATCGTTGACGAAAGGCAGATCAATATTGTCCTTGCTGCCAACGGCCACGGTAAATGATGTTCCCGCCAATTTGCCCTGCCACTGGCCAGCGCCGGTATAGTTCATGATGAATTCACCATCGGCCGCCGGCGTGGTGCCATCGGCGCCCTTGAAGTTCTGCAATCCGTGGTAAACGACCTTGTACGGTGTGGCACTGTCCCGATGGATAGCGACGACCGCTTGCAAATCATCATAAGAGGCGCCGGCTTCGCGCAACTGGCGACCGACCTCGTGCTGGATGGTTTGCGCGACCACATCGCTCGGGTTTCGTATGAGCGACGCCAATCCGCGCTGGTGAAGTTTGGAGTGCGGACTGTTGACAGCGAGAGCCACCGCCAGCCAGATGGCCGTGATGACGCCGCCAATCACAATCGCCTGCCGACCAATCCGAGCGTGGCGAACCAGAAATCCAAGAGCAATTCCCGCCAGCGCATTAGGCAAGGTTGACCAGACCAGTGCCGCCGGCGGATGTGGAAAAGTACCGAAGGTCGCAATCCCCAGGACTCCGCTGAAACCGGCGAGCGCGAGCGCGACATAAGCCAGCGGTGGATTGGCAGATTTGTCCAGCGGTGGTTGCATCGGCGTGGCGGTGGAACTAGC
>DATJOW010000152.1:0-3822 GCA_035506715.1 Candidatus Acidiferrum sp.
GCGCTCGCCGGTGTCGCGCAAACGGAGCCTGATGGATTACGTGGCCCGGTTCGATGCGGCGGCCTGCGGCGGCGAAATTGACTTTGTCCTGACGGTGAAGGCGCACGTGACGACGCTGTGTCCGTGCTCGAAGGCGATCGCCAAATACGGCGCCCATAATCAGCGCGGCCTGGTGACGGTGGCGCTGCGGTTCAAGCAGATCGTCTGGATCGAGGACGTGGTGGCGATGATCGAAAGTTCGGCGAGTTCGGAACTTTATGCGCTCCTCAAGCGGCAGGACGAAAAATTCGTGACCGAGCATGCTTATGAAAACCCCGTGTTCGTGGAGGACCTCGTCCGCAACGTGGCGTTGAAGCTCAACGCTCATCCGCGGGTGACCTGGTATCGCGTCGAGGCGGAAAATTTCGAAAGTATTCACAACCACAGCGCCTACGCCTGTATTCAGAAGGTGTAAGCCTTCTGCTCCGGCTGCCGGGGTGCAAGGCGGCAGGCGGCTGCGTTGGACCCGGTAAATGAAAAAGGATGCGGGACGAATCCCGCATCCCAACCCCAACCCAAACAGATTCGTAATGAATCAACCGCCATCCAGCATGGACCATGCCGTTTGACCGGGAAGTACCTGGCAATTTGTCAGGGCCACAAAGGCAACGATTCCGAAGTTCTCACTCCCTAGCTACCGCCGTTGCCGGCCCAGGCCAGGTGCGCCCGCTGTCGGTGCGAAATACGGTAGCGGCCGGGAACACACGATGGCCGCTATTTCCCTGCTGGGGGACAACAGGACGGCGTGCCATTGCAATGAGGGAGAATGCTTCGTCAAATCTCCCGTCGATTTTGGTCCGGTGCCTGCTATATTCATCCGCCGCAGCAGGGAATGCGGAGGGTCCGCTGCCGGGCGGGAGGAGCGGCGGCCGGCCTGGGCGGCCCAAAATAACTGAAAATTTTTGTGGCATATTTGCTTTTCTTTGCTACATTCCCGCGCCCTTGACTGAACGAAAGTGATTTTTAACTGTGAGCATAAAGAAAAAACCGACTGAGAAGCTGCAGACCTCTGCCACGGCGGCCGCCATTCTGGGCCGGACCACGGCGAAGTCGAAAAGCGTTGCCGACCCGAAGAAGGTGAAGGCCGAATGGCAGAAGTATTGTCAACGCCTGCTGGAATTGCGCGAGCAACTGCTCCGCCAGATGAACGGATTGGCCAAGGAATCCGCGCAGGAACTCCCCGGCTACAGCCTTCACATGGCCGATTCAGGCACGGACAATTTTGACCGCGACTTTGCGCTCAGTCTGCTGTCGTCCGATCAGGACGCGGTGTATGAAATCGAAGAGGCGCTGAAGCGCATCGAGAAGAAGACCTACGGCATTTGCGAGTTGACCGGCAAGCCGATTCCCAAGGCGCGGCTGGAGGCGATTCCGTGGACGCGTTTCACGGTGGAAGCCCAGGCCCAGTTGGAACGGGAAGGCGCATTGCGCTCGCGCCGGCTGGGCCAGCTCGGCACCATCGACAGCGCCGGCGTCGCCGAGGTGGAGGGCGATGAAGAAGAGGCCGAGGAAAAGGCGAAGGAGAAGGAATAATTTATGCCGCGCGAAATCATCACGATCGAATGCTCCGAGGCGCGCAAGGAGGGCAAATCTCCTTCGCGCTACACCACCACCCGTAACAAAAAGTTGCAGACGGAAAAGCTGGAGATCAAAAAGTACAATCCCGCCCTCCGCCGCCATACGCTGCATCGCGAAATCAAGTAACCTATGCCCCGCAAGACGCACACCGAAAAGGACCGCCGCGGTAGCCGCCGCGGTCAGGTGGACAGCCGCACGCCCCGCCCGAAACCGAAAATTGACTTCACGGCCGATGCGCTGGACTACAAGAACACCAATTTGCTCCGGCAATACGTCACCGATCAGGGGCGCATCCTGCCGCGCAAGTACACGGGGATGCCAGCCCATTACCAGCGGCGGCTGACGCGGGCCATCAAGCGCGCCCGCCAGATGTTGCTGATGAAGTAACCGGTATTGACCACCCGGGGGGATTCCCGCGGGTGGTTTTTTGATGATCCCAATTTGCAAACGATTTGCAATTAAACCATGAACGCCCTCATGTCCATCCTGGTTCGCATCGGCGCCGCCTTCGCCGTGGCCCTGGCGGGCGCCCTGTTGAGCGCGCTGCTGGCGCGGACGCACAAGCAACTCTGCGCTTTCATCAGTCTGGGCGCCGGCACCTTGCTGGGGGTGGCGGTGTGCGGCATTGCGCCGGAATGCTGGGAGGCATTGTCCGGGTGGCAGTTCGCGCTGGCCGTCGGTTCCGGTTATGCGCTCTTCGCCCTCATCACGCGTTATGTTTTCCACGTTTGCCCGGCCTGTTCGGCCAGCCATTTTGATGAACACACCACACATCGGCTGGCCGAATTTGCCCTGGCCATGATGATTGCGCTGTCCATTCATTGCCTGGTGGACGGACTGGCCTTGGCGGCGGGGCATGAGGGCAGCAAGGCGCTGGATTTGTCCGTCACTTTCGCCATCTGCGTGCACAAGTTTCCGGAGGGACTGGCGCTGGGCGCTTTGTTGATGGGAGGCGGTTTTCCGCGCCGCAAGATGCTCGGGTTGGTCGCAGCGGTCGAAGCCATGACTGTTTTCGGCGGCGCGGTGGGCTGGGTTGTTCTGCGGGACGTGCCCGGCATATGGCTTCCGCTAACCCTGGCCCATGCGGGCGGCGGATTTTTGTACCTGGCCATTCACGCGGTATTCGGTGAGATTCTGAAGCATCACAAGACGCTGGTGCTCGCCAACTTTGCCGCCGGCTTCGCGGCGATCGCCGCGTTGATTCTCGTTTTTCATCTTCGAGCCTGATTGGCGGTGCCGCATGAAACCGCAGCCCCAAGACCGTCCGCGCCCGGAACCGTCGTTGTCCGCCTTGACAAGCCGGTTGCGCCGCCAGGCGCACAAGGTCACCGGCCCGCGCCAGGCCGTGCTGGAAATTCTCCGGCGGCATCCGCATCCGCTCACGAACCGGGAGATTTTTGCGGCCCTGCCGCCGGGCCAGTGCGACCTGGCCACCATCTACCGGGCGATGCACCTGCTGGAGGAGATGGGCATGGTGAAGCGGTTTGATTTCGGCGACGGCGCGGCGCGATTTGAACTGGTCGGTGAAGGCGACGACGGTCATCACCACCATCTGGTTTGCACCCGCTGTGCGGAGGTGGTCGAGATCGCGGAATGTTTTCCGGGTGAGATTGAAAGGCGCATTGCGGCGGCGAACGGGTTCAAGAACGTGACGCACAAGCTGGAATTCTTTGGCGTCTGCCCGGAGTGCCAGTGACCCGGCGGGGCCAAAAGAAAGAGCCGCGCGGAGGCGCGGCTCACTTCAGTCGTCTGTGCAAAATGCTTAAACCAATTCCTCCTGCCAGTCACCCAGATGCAGGTATTCCTTGATTTTTCTGCGCTCGTATCGGTTCTTGAGCGGTTTTTTGGGTTGATGATCCAACTTGCGGAAGGGATGCTTTGGATCCCGGACTGCCTCCGTGATAATTTCCATCATTCGTTTCATAACACAACACTTGTTGCGGAGTTTGGCAGTTGTACCGCGCCTTCCTTGGTGGCGACGTCCAACCGCTTACGCTCCTGAGTATAAGACCGATCAGTGCGTTTGTCATTCAAATTCCGCCAAAAATTTTATTTGGCGAAACCAAATGACCCCGAACGCCACTCATTCCGGGTTTCGCTGACAGCAAGTTTTAAACCAAGTTCCGCAAAAGCCCTTTGTACCTGTGGAAATTCCTTTCTCAAAATGCCGGCCAAAACCAGCTGCCCGCCCGGGAGCAGCCGGTT
>DATJOW010000153.1:0-4886 GCA_035506715.1 Candidatus Acidiferrum sp.
AGTACGCCGGTAACAACCAGTCCAATGGCCGGACTTTTGACTTGGGAACGCACGAAATCCATTTTCCCGGAATCCGGCGCGGCGCTGGAGCCATCGCGGGATTGGTTAGCCGTGAAGGCCGCGCGTACCTCAGGACGAATCAAAATCACTAACGCCCAGACACCGAAAGGCAGGCCAAGAATCGCGGCGGGACCGGCCACCGCTGCCATCACACTCGCCACCACCGTGAGCGGGTAACGACGCAGCTTCAGCATACTGGTCGCACCGAGCAAAACCACCGCGGTCGGGATCAGAAAGAAGACGGCAATGATACCGATTGTGGCACAGCCAAGCAGGCTGCCGCTTTCATGGATCACGGCCGGAATGGCGAAGGTTGACACCGCCAAGGCGAAGAGCAGTTGCAATATGCCCGCCGCGATCAATCCGCGAGCGGGAGTTTTCAGGGCTTGGCGAATCGATTCGGTTTCTTTTGTGAAAGGAGCACCGGATGACGTGGCCGCAATGGTCTCCACCCGCGTTTTGACTTCGCTGGCCTGCTGGTAGCGGCGCGACGGCTCCTTCTCCAGCGCGTGCAGGACCACTTCATCCAGCCGCACGTCAATTTGCACTTTACTAGAGGGCGGCGCGAATTTGCCCAGCGGCAGTTCGCCAGTGAGCATTTCGTAGAACACGACGCCGAGCGAATAAATGTCCGCGCGATGGTCCACCAACGCCGGTTTTTCGATCTGCTCAGGCGCCATGTAATGCGGCGTGCCCACCACGTCCTTCGCGCCGGTGAGCGCTGGTTGTCCGGCGCCGGCGCCGGCCATTTTCGCGATGCCAAAGTCCGCGATCTTCACGCGGCCATGTTTGTCCAGCAGGATGTTTTCCGGCTTGATGTCGCGGTGGATGACGCCCTGCTCGTGGGCGTACTGGAGCGCCTCGCAAATCTTCGGGACAATCTTCAACGCCTGCTCCGGCGGCATCTTCCCGGCCACCAGCAACTGGCGCAGATTCACGCCGTCCACATATTCCATCACCAGATAACAATGTCCGCCCGCCTCGCCGAAATCGTGGACGGTGACGATGTTCGGATGATTCAGCCGGGCGAGGGCCTGGGCCTCGCGTGCGAATCGCACGGCAAATTGTTCGTCCTGCTCCTTGTCTCGCGTCAGGATTTTCAGGGCGACGAGACGGTTCAGGCGCGGCTGCCGGGCCTTGTACACCACGCCCATGCCGCCGTGACCGAGGCATTCGAGCACTTCCAGTTGCGGGAACAGTGGCGCGATTTCCGATGGCGAGGCCGGCGGTCGCATGACTTTGGTGCCCTGCGGGCCGATCGCGTCGGGTCCCTGCGTTTGGGCGGCGAGGCCGGCTTTGAGCATGCATTCCGGGCAAATGCCGTTCAGGGCCGTGGGAGGCACCGGCTTGCCACAATGCGGACATTTCTTTTCGTTATCCATAAATTTCTTCCTTCACCCTATACAAAGGAAGCCTGGGCCAAAGGTTACAGTGGATTTCCAAAAGAAACCACGAAAAGACGGGGGAGTGGAACCACGAAACACACGAAATGGAATTGCCGCAAAAGAACGCAGAGAACGCAAACTTCAACCACGGATGAAACTAACGCGGCTCTCGCCGCAACCACAGTTTTTTGGACTCATACGGTATCCGGAGTTAATCACCAGCGAGGGAAGCGGCTCAACGAAGCCGCTTTTGTAACATCGCCGCAACGCCGGCAATCCTGAATAGGGCTTCTTAATTTTTTAATATTAACCTGATTGTCGCTACACCCTTTTTGCCCAGGGTGTAAACTGGCAATCGTTCAAAGAAGATTCAAATCAAATGAAAGGCTATCCATGAATGCAAATCGTTTAAAAAAACTCTGCGTTGCGTTTGTTCTCGCCTCAACCCTCAACGGCCCGCTGTCCACGGCCTTCGCCCAAGGGACGGCGTTCACCTATCAGGGCCAACTCCAGAACAACGGGAGTCCAGCCAGTGGCAGTTACAACCTAGCCTTCTCGTTGTTCAACACGAATAACGGCGGGGTCGCCATTGCCGGGCCCGTCACCAACAATGCCGTCAATGTCACCAACGGCCTGTTTACGTCGCTGGTTGATTTCGGCTTCGGCGTGTTCACCGGCGCGTCGAATTGGCTGCAGATTGCCGTGGAAACCAATGGCGGCAGCAGTTTCACCAATCTGTCACCGCGCCAGCAATTGACGCCGGTGCCTTATGCGATTTACGCGGAAGGCACGAGCAATTTGCTGAGCACCCTGCCGGCGGCGCAATTGCCGGGCAATGTCATCACCAACGGTCAGTTGAACGTGACCTTGTGCGGGATGTTTTGCGGCGACGGCACGGCTTTGATGACCCGCAACAACACTGCCTGGCTTTATTACTACGACCAGGGCAATCAACTTAGTGGGGCCGCGAATGTTTGGGTTAATGCCATGTTCAACATCCCGGGACCGGCTGACCCAACCTCAATGGGCTGGACTTACAATCCTCCCACTGGAACGTTTACATGCAGTTCAGGTGGAACTTATCTGGTCGAATATAATGCCTTGGTGCAGGTCGGGGCTGGCGGAGGCAATGCGTCACTCAGAGCACAACTTAATGGTCTAAATGCTGTCCCAGGTAGTGGGGTGAACCTGGATACCGCGGCGCTAGGCGCGGGCAACTATGAGCCGGTTTCAAAAAGCTTTCTGGCACAATTCAACACAGGTGATACGCTGAATATTCAGTTCGCCAGCACCGTTGGCGGCGCTATTACGTTGTTGCACGGGGGTGGGGGCGTGCCAGGATCATCACAGGCGAGCGTTAGTGTTACCATTACCCGAATACAATAGCCGGGAAGAATTTGTTTAACCTTAACCAGGGAAGATCCATGAAAATACCATTTCTCCTTCTCAGCCTGCTGCTTCCCGTGTTGGCTTCAGCGCAAAGCTACTCGATTAACTGGCATAAAATCGCCGGCGGCGGCGGCACCAGCACGGGCGGCGTTTATTCCGTCAGCGGCACCATGGGCCAGCACGATGCCGGCGGGCCGATGACCGGCGGCAATTATTCGCTCACCGGCGGGTTCTGGGGCTTGCTTGCCGTGGTGCAAACGCCCGGCACACCGAACCTGACCATCAAGTTCGTCGCTCCGGCCAGTGCCGTCGTTTCGTGGCCGAACACAGGCAGTTATACCCTGCAAACGAACGGCAACCTGGGCACTTCGAGCTGGATTGGTTACGGCGGCACAGTAACAACGGTCAATGGCACAAACAATGTGACCATTACTCCGCCCACGGGGAGTTTATTTTTCCGATTGAGCAAACCCTAAAAGGCTGGAAGAAGGTATCCGGCATCGGAAATCAGACGTGCTGGGTCTGACTAATACGGACTAGGCATTATCCACCCGCCAAGGTCCGGAACAGATATCGCAGTTCGTCCTCCACCTCCTCCGGTCCGGACACGGTGTCGGCGATGGTGTCACGCAGCAACGCGCGGTAACGCTGGCGCAACCGGTGCACGGCCACTTTCACCGCGCCTTCGGTCAGGCCGAGCTGGCGCGCCAGCTCGGCGTAGGGTGCGGCTTGGCTGTTGCCGGCCAACGTAACCCGCAGCGCGTCGAACAGCTTGTCCTTGCCCTGCGCGCGATATTCCGCGCCGAGGCTCTGATAAACCTGCTCGAGCAGGGTAATGGCCCAGCGGTGTTCAAAGGCCTTTTCCGGCGTGAACTGTTCCGCGGAGATCCCCGCCAGCTGCGTCTCGGCGCTTTGCAGGTCGAGCGAAATTACCTTCCCGCCGCCGCGCTTTTGCGCCCTGGCTTTGTCCCATTCGTCGGACAGAAAATGGTTCAGGCTGGCGAGCAAGAAGGACCGGAACCGGCCCCTCTCCGGTGCGACGCCGGCGACGGCGTTGCGTTCGAGCAACCGGGCGAAGAAGGCTTGCGTGAGATCCTCGGCATCGGCGGGCGGATAACCGCGCCGGCGCACGTAGGCGTAGAGCGGATGCCAGTAGGTCTGGCACAATTGCTCCAGGGCCGCCTGCGCGTGAGTGGTCTGGCTGCGGCCGGCGGTGAGCACCACCGACCAGCGGGTGGTGACGAAAACGGACCGTTGAGGCGCAGGAGTTGCGGTGGCAGTCGTTTCCGTTCCGGTGGTCTGCGGGGAAGTGCTCACTCCGGCAGACTAATCTCCCGCGGCAAAAGCGCAAGACTGCGGTCGCGCGAAGATAACGCAATTGGGCTGTAGCATCGAGCCAGTGGCTCGAAATCGGTTGGCACATCCAGTTCCGATTCATGGTTGACATCATAGTCCCGGCATGGCCGTGTTTCAGCGTTGGACAGCAGCACACATCAAAAACAATCGAACCCCGGGTGTTGATGCATCTGGGTTCAATGACCCCAATAATTCAAACCTCTCCTATTTGGGCGTTACGGCGGGTGCTTCGGTTCCGGCTTCAGGGGTGACTTGACTGGGGGAGCTGGGTCGTGGCGGCTCAATCATCTGACGCAGGCTGTCACTAAGTTCTTTGGCCTTCGCCGCGTCGAGCATTTGTCTGGAAATATAATCGGCCTGGCCGGCATCCACGATGTTCTGCGCCCACTTCGCAGCCTGATCGTACTTGCCTTCGAGCAAATATAGCCGTGCCAGCCCGAACCACGCCGCCCCGGCTTGCGGCGCCGCGCGCAGGAAGTATTTCTCCGCCTCGCCGTATTTTCGCTGGGAGAGATAAACCTGTCCAAGTCCATTCAGTGCGCCCGGCAGGTCGGGCTGGATGCCGACGGCTTTTTGGAAGGCGCCTTCCGCCGCTGCGCTCTGGCCGGAATTGAACTGCGCCCAGCCGAGTCCGTTCCAAGCGTTCGCGTCGCTGGGCGCAAGCTGGACAGCCTGCTGGAACTTCGCCGCGGCTTC
>DATJOW010000154.1:0-9531 GCA_035506715.1 Candidatus Acidiferrum sp.
ATGAGTGGTATTGGTTTCGGGCTGGGGCTCCGGTTCGCTGCGCTCACCTCCACCCCCCAGCCCGAAGCCAAAAGTGTAACCCATGCGGTGAGGATAAAGTGTCACCTATGCGGTGAGGAGGCACCGTACGCTCGCCCCACCGAATCAGCGTTTATAAGTGTCGATGAGCGGTTTAAATCGGAAGTTTTCAGACAGAATTTACAAAATTATCCAGAATTCTGTTCATTCTGTTAATTCTGTCTCCCTTCAACTGGAGTTCGCCCATGTCGAGCCTCGCGAGCAGGGTTCTTTAAGCGAAGTGTTTCGTCTGGCCGCTCAAATTGGGCAATCTCCGTACTTAAGCGGTGACCCGCCGGCGCGGACGCGCGACCAGGCACATGGACAGCAGGCCCAAAGCCAACAGACTGTAAGAACCCGGCTCCGGAACCATTATCATCCCGGTGACCCCGTCGGGTGTCACGGTCACCTGCACGGCGAAATACGCGTGTTCCGATCCGACCGCGTCCGCCCCGGGAAGATCCTGCTCATCCGAATAGTTCAGCTCGAAATCCGTGAAATAAACTCCGGGAACCGAACCGTCCACGTTGATTTTAAACGCATCACCATAAGCCGGATCGTCGTTGGCTGCCAGATCCGTGAAGGGCGTCAGGCTCAGCGTGATCTGGGAGTCGCCAATCGCGGTGATGCTGTCCAGGTCCAACCCGGCGGTGGGCGCGACGGGGTCGTTGATCACATTCGGCGCTCCCGCGGCAAAAAACTCACCGCCGCCGGTGGCGCCAAAGGCCAGCGGGTCCACCGAAGGCTCCTGGGCGGCGACCGGCCGGGACGATAACTGGATGACATTCCCGCCGATGTTAAAAGCGGGGACGCCATGCGCCAGGACCAGGACGCTGCCGGATTGGGTGAGCGATCCGCCGGTGCCGGTGTCGGTGGCCGTGACGCTAACGGTGTGCGTCCCTGGGTTCACCAGGCCCGAGTTGAAAGCGAATGGCAGACTGAGATAGCCGCTGCCACCGTCGGCCGCCCTGGTCCCGACATAAGGGAGGGTGTTGCCGTACGGAAACGAGGCGTACACGCTGTAATTCACGGCGTCGGAACCGGCCGCGGCCTCGTTATAAATCTGCGCGGTGACTGGATCCTGAAAGCCCTGGATGACGGTGGAATACTGGATAAAAGAGGACATCGAGAGCTGGCCCGGGTCGGCATACACGGCCGGCACGATGCACAGAAAGAGGATGCCCCTGACCAACTTCTGGCTGCCATTCATGAGGAGGATATTAAAACCTAATGGAGATGAAAAGTCAATTGAAAACTGCACCGGCCCGATCAGGTTCGGGTCGATTGGTCGGCGGGAGATTTGAGTTTTGAGTTCTTAAGTCTGCGTTCATCGGTGGAATCGGCGGACCATGCCAGTGCGGAGGGCGGAATGCGGATAACCGCAAAGAGCACAAAGCACACAAAGTGCCTTCTCTCTACGCGCTTTGCGTTCTCGGCGGTGAAATCCGGTCCGAATGGAATAGAGCAACCCGCAGAGACCGCCCCCAAAAACGAGCAACGCTCCAGCGGAAGGTTCCGGCACCATGGTCACTTGGAGAGTGTCAAAGGTTGCGCCAAGCGTGCCATAGTACCCGAGACCCAGCGAAGTGGCAGAGACAAATCGATTTGGACTTGTATCCTGGGCGCTCAGCGCGGTAACGCCGTTTATGGCCACATCGATGTCCACAGCGCTCGCGGTGTCGGTGAACGTGACCGACAGTTCATACGGGCCGAGCGTGTACAGTGCGGGAGGCGCAAACAGGGATCCACCCACCAGGGTGGTCGATCCGTTGGCGTCCACACGATTGATCCCGAGATATGCACCGGTGCTGTAGAGCGCGATGACGATCCGATATCCCTGCATCGAACCGCTGCCCGGGGCGCGGAAATAGAACAAGGTTTCGTGACCGTTCGGATAATCAATATTTCCCGAGGTCAAGCTTTCGGTGACCGCATAACAGACGGGACCGGTGCCCGGATCGGCAATAGGATTGGCCGCGTTCAAAAAAACGGCGGAATTGGGTCCGAGCTGGAGGCTCTGTCCCGAAAATTGCACGCTGCCACTGGTGGTAAACCTGGCTGCGGCCGTTTGCGCATTATTGAAATCTTCGGAGAGGAGGACCTGGGCAGGACCCCTGGCCGCGGTGGCCAGAAAAATTGCTGCGGTGAGCCAAGGAACCCATGACAGTGATTTCCCGGTCGCGGGGCGTTGATGGGTCACCCGTTTGCGGGAATGAGGCGTCGTCATTTCTGAATTCGCCCGGAAGTCGAAAGCGGCCAAAACATGCGTTCGCATAACAGTTTTCAGGGATGTTGTCTGCGCGGATGCCATTCTGATTCGGCATCCGCCCCGCCTAATTTAGCCGGGGAATCACTTTTGTCGCGCAAAAGTTATCCACCAGGCGGATTGAAAAAGGTTGAAGGCTGAAGGCAGAAAGGAGAATTCAGGAGCTAGAAGCCAAAGAGGTTAACCGCTCATCTTCGCTCATCAGCGATGATTAGTGGCGATTAGCGGTTAAAACCGTTTGCGTTTCTGCGTGAGAAGGATGCCGTGCCGGAGGTCGGCGCTCCGGTGAAGTCTCCGTTTCCTTTGTTACCTTTTGTTAAGTAACAGTGTTGAGGCGGTCCAGCAACGCCGCCCTACCGTCAATTCAGCTTCGCCAGCTCTGTGTCGAATAGTTCCTTCGTCTTTGCTTGGACGGCTGCCGTTTGAATCTCTCCCTTGTCGAGCTTCGCGAGCAGAGCCTTCTGCGCCTGGTAATCCTTGTTCGCCACGCCGGCTTTGCTTTGGAGCATGCGCCAGGCTTTGCGGCGTTCGACGGCAAACAACACCATTTGCCGGCTCACGGCGAAGTGTTTCATCTTCCCGCCGATCTCGGCTTTACAGCCAAAGGCCGATTTTATACAATGGCACGGAGTTGGATTAGGTTTCAGAGAGAGTGTGAACTATGAGGTACCGACTTGTTGGCGGAATATCGGCCGTTGTGGTTTTTATTTTGAACGTAACGACCATGGCCAGTGCGCAACCCATTTTCACCATACTTCACAACATCGGCGGCCATGCCGATGGTTATTATCCGCAGGCGGGTTTGATTTCCGTTAGCAACCGATTATACGGTACTGCGCTTTCCGATGGGAATTACGGCTACGGCATGGTGTTCGCCATCAATAGCGATGGAACCGGCTTCACGAATCTCTACAGTTTTACCGGCCTGCCCTATTGGTTGCACGGTACCAATACTGACGGAGCCTATCCCTTTTCGGACCTTGTATTGTCGGGTGATTCGGTGTACGGCACGGCTTGGATTGGCGGATATTCCGACTTGGGCACCGTCTTTAAGGTCAGTACCAATGGCACGGCCTTCACGAACCTGTTCAATTTCAGCGGTACCAACGACGGGGCGTATCCCTTTGCCGGCCTCATGTTGGCCGGCAACACCCTCTACGGCACCACCTCCGCCGGAGGCAGTTCAGGAAACGGCGCCGTCTTCGCTATCCGCACGGACGGTACGGGTTATACCAACCTGTACAGCTTCAGTCAGTTCGACCCAACGATCCAGACCAATACTGACGGGGCCAACCCGCGTGCACAATTGCTTTTGGCTGGCTCGATGCTATACGGGACTGCGCCGAACGGCGGTTATTCAGGTTGCGGCACTATTTTCCGGATCAAAATTGATGGGACTGGGTTCACCAACCTCTATAATTTCACTGCCCTCGACCCGACAACGCAGACGAACCTCGATGGTGCTCATCCTTATGCCGGGTTGGTTTTATCCAGCAACACATTGTATGGGGCGGCTTTTCAAGGCGGTAGTTCGGGATATGGCACGATATTCAAAATCAACACCGATGGTTCAGAATTTATAAACCTGCACAGCTTCCCGCCATCCACAGACCCGCAGAATTTTCTTCCCGTCAACGCAGAAGGAGCTTATCCGTATGGCAGCCTAATTATTTCAGGTAACACATTGTATGGAACCGCGCAAGAGGGGGGCTATACCGGTAGTGGTACTGTGTTCGCACTCAATACGGACGGCACAGGTTTTACACGTTTTTACAGCCTCGGTAAAAGTGGCGACGGATACTGGCCGATGGCCGGTCTGGTGTTGGTTGGTAACACCCTATACGGAACCACTTCGGGTGGCGGGAGTTCATTCTATGGCACTGTCTTCGCCTTGACTTTGACGCCGTCGTTGGGGATCGTGCTCGCTGGCAACCAAGTGATTGTCTCTTGGCCAACTTGGGCCCCGAATTTTACGTTGCAGATCACCACCAACCTGTCATCCGGTGCTTGGGGCGAGGTCACAAATGCTGCCAGCATAGTCAGTGGCAATTATGTGGTCACTAATGCCGTGAGCGGCAACATCATGTTCTTTCGGCTGGAAGGACAGTAATCGCCTGAAGTTTAATACAATAATCGGTTTGATTAATGCACGATCGGGTGTAACAGGGTCAGTCCTACATATTGATGAATTACTTTCCAGCCAATTTTTGAGCCGGAGGCTCGACGCTACAGCAACATCGATCGTCCGCTTTGTGCCTTCGTGCCGTTGAGGTTTAATCTCTCAGTTTAGCTTCGCCAACTCAGCTTCAAACAGTTCCTTGGTCTTCGCCTGCACGTCGGCGAGCTGGAGTTCGCCTTTGTCCAGCTTCGCGAGCAACGCTTTCTGCGCCTGGTAATCCTTGTTCGCCACGCCGGCTTTGCTTTGGAGCATGCGCCAGGCTTTGCGGCGTTCGACGGCGAACAACACCATCTGACGGCTCACGGCAAAATACTTCATCTTCCCGTTGACCTCGGCTTTGATGTAGCAGCCAAAGTTCGGGACGCAGGAGCGATGGCTCTTGTCGAACACGCGACGGTAAATCACATCGTCCTGCGTGATCAGCACCAGCATGTCGTCGAGATGAACCAGCTCGCGCGCTTCCTCTTCCTTGATGGCTTTGATGTGCTTCCGGAACCGGGCTTCGGTGAGCGCCCAGTGCGCCACGGTATAGTTGTATTCCTCGCCGGTGCTGGCGTATTTCGGCCGCCACCAGTCGCGGTTGAGTGTGGGATTGCCCTTGAGATCGAACGCTTCCTGCGCCGTCTCGCCGTTGTGCGGATTAAACACAAACTCGGGCATGCCGCGCGCGTCGCGCACGAGCTTGGCCTGATCGGCGCTCATGTTGTCCGGCACGCCGTGCTCCGGCTGGCAGGTCGTGTAGGCCTGGAAAAACGCCGTGCCGCGGTAATCGAGGCCGTCCAACATCGCCTTGTACAGCTTAGCCGCGTTGGCCATCGAGACCTGCGCTACGAACGGCGAGCCGTGGCCGCTGGTAAACGCTTCGGCCACGTTCTTCTTCTCAATCAACTTGCCCTGCGACGCCGTGCCGAACTGGTTCATGTCGTATCCGCCCAGCATCGTGGACGAATCCGAGTTCTGGCCGCCGGTGTTGGAATACACCTGGGTGTCGAGCATCAGCATCTTCACGTTCGGCCGGTTTTGCAGGATGACCTTGGACACGTTCTGGAACCCGATGTCGCCCAGCGCGCCGTCGCCGCCGATCACCCAGACCTTCGGCAATTCGCGGATTTCCTGGTCGGTCATCAATGCGTCGTCGAGGTGCGTCAGCAGGAACAGTTCGGCTTCGGACATGACGTCTTCGTTGCGTTGGAGCAGCGCGTCGGCCAGGCGTTCGGGCACGACCGACCGGCGGGCATGATTCAAAATCAGCGATTCGCCCAGCAGCCACGAAATCGTCGCGCCGTCCTGGAACAGCGAGTTCATCCACGGATACGGATGCGGATTCGACGGCGGGGTGGAGCCGTACACGGTGTTGCAGCCGGTGCTGGCGCCCATCATCATCACGCTCATGCCGTTGGCGCGCCGGCCGTCAATTGCCTGCAATTCGCGGTGATTGAACGCGTCCTGCCGCATCACGGCCACAATGCCGCCGATAATCTGCTCGTCGGTGATGGGCCCGTGCTTGGCTTCGTAATCGGCGATGCGCTTGGCCGTGTCGTCGTCGTCCTCGCCGCCCAGGCCCATGATGGTGTGGGCGACGGCCTTGCGGAACAAATGGTATTCGGCCTCGTCGCGCTGCTTCAGCGCCTGCAACTTGGCGAGGCCTTCGCTTTCCAGCCGCGACGCCTTGCCGCGCAGGCGATCGGCTTTCTTGTGATACAGCGGCCGCATGTAGGCTTCGGTGACGGAGGCCGCGGCGCGCAGCACGCTCTTCTCGCCGCACCCGGCGCACGCGCCGTCGCCGGACACCAGCGCCTCGTAATTGCGCCGGACCATCAGGTGATTGCGCAGCGCGGCTTCTCGCGAATTGGCGGCGTCGTTGTCGTTGTACAGGCCGAGATATTTCTGGGGCGTATCGGGCAACAGGCGCGAGAAGATCTGCGCCGTGGTCAATTCGGCGTTGAGTTCCTCGGTCTCGGGCGCCATCCGCAAGGCGTCGTGATCGCCGCAGACCTGGACGCATTCGCCGCAACCCTTGCACAGGTCGGATACGAAAATGGAGAACAAGCCGCCGGCGCCGGGTGTCTTGGCCTCGAGGGACCGGAAGATGGCCGGCACGTTCGAGTAGGCCAGCGGGAGCTTGTCGATGATGCCGGTGAACTCGGCCTTGGCCTTGTCGCCTACGGTGGTCAGCGCGTTGACTTCGGCGCGGATGATGTCCTTGAACGGCACATTGGAGCGCGCTTTGACGGATTCGTTCATCTTTACCCGGGCCCGGTCTTCGAGGCCCTTCAGTTCGGCTGCCAGCTTGCTGCGCTCAGCCGGGTCGGTGACGTAATAATGCACGGCAGTTTTGAGCACCATCGCCACGTCCTGCGACGTGTTGGGCAAGGCGGTGTCGGGGCAGGCGGTGATGCATTCCATGCATTGCGTGCAGTTCTCGGCGATGTAAATCGGCGTCTCGCGCCGGGCGACGTATTTGGACTGGGTCGCGCCGGTGCCGGCGCCCATGACGCCGAGCGACGCGAGCGCGCTCGAGGGCTGATGATAACCCAGATGATTGCGGAACTCGGCATCGAATTTGGCCAGCGTCTGGAACGCGTATCGCGGCGTCTGCTGGGCCGGCGTCGGAATGCCCGTGCCACAGACCGTGCCGCAGCCGGCGGTGGGAATCAGCGGGTCATGGCCAATCGGCGCCAACGGCGGATTGCGCATCGAGGACCGGTCGGGCTCGTTGAACTCGCCGTACTTGATTTCCTGCACGCGCGAGAAACCTTCGGTCATGACGGTCATGTTCGACGTGACAACGTCGTCGCCGAACCGCCCGAATTTCTTCTGGTACTGTTTCCGGACGGTTTCGTGGAACGTCTCGTCGGAGATGTTGTTCTGCCGGAGGAAGGGCGAGACGCGGAAGAACGCGCCGAGGAACGAGTTGCCCTGCATGCGGAGCTGGAGCTCGGTCTTGCTGGTCGCCTTCTTGGCGATGTCGAATCCGGGCAGGATGTAAACGTGGATGTCGTTGTCCTTGACGAACCGGCGGTGCTGCGATGGGATGCGCTGCCAGGCCGTTTCCGGGGTGTCGCTGGATTCCCAGACGAGGCAGCCGCCGGGCTTGATGCCTTCGAGCGGGTTGGTGTGCGTGAACGCCTTCGGATCGCAGCAAAGCACGACGTCCACGTGGTTCAGCTCGCAGTTCACCTTGATGACGTCGGGCGCGACGGTCAGGTAATAATTCGTCGGGGCGCCTTTCTTCTCCGAACCGTACTTCGGGTTGGCCATGACGTACAATTTTTCCTTGAGCCGGCCGTCGGCGTCATACTCGGCGTCGCGATGTTTGATGAGGTCGCCGAATTCGCCGACGATTTCGCCGAGGTTTTTGCCGGTGGTGATCATGCCCCAGCCGCCGATGGAGTGGAACCGGACGGCGATGGCGCCTTCGGGCAGCAACGACGGCGTTTCCTTGCTGATGACGGCGTAGGGATGGTCGATGCCGAGGGTGAAATAGGTTTCACCGCCGGAGGCGCTGGCACCGTCCTGACGCCGGGTCTGGCCGATGGCAAATTCGTAGGCGCCGAGGGTGTGTTCGGGCCGGAAATCGCGCGAGCCGATGCCATAGCTGCCGCGGAAGATGCGGGGCGTTTCCTCGGGCGTGAGTCCGGGCAGGGCGCCGCCGAACTTGGCGGCTTCGTTGGCCTTGCCGAGGGCGACGCGGATGTCGCGGGCCAGCGGGTTGTCGCCGGCCATGCCTTCGTCCGTGCGTTCGAGGATGATGACGTGCCTCTTGCCGCGGAGCGCGTTGATGACGGCGGCCTCGGGGAACGGGCGGATGACATTGATGTGAATCGAGCCGACCTTCGCGTTGCGTTTCTCGCGCAGGTAGTCGCAGGCGGCCTCGATGTTGTCGGCGGCGCAACCAAGCGAGACAAACACCGTTTCGGCGTCCTCGCACTTGTACTGATGAATCAGGCCGTAATGACGCCCGGTGAGCCGGCCGAACTCGGCGTAGGCATCTTCAAGGAATTTCAGGATGGGCTCGTTGAAATTGTTGCGGCGGGCGACCACGCCGTTCATGTGATGTTCCTGGTTCTGGACCGGGCCGAGCAGGACGGGGTTTTTCAGGTCCATCATTTCCGGCACGCGGCGGCGCTTCGGGCCGAACAATTCGCGCTGGGCGGGCGTCGGGCATTCGATGACGTCATCGGGCGCGCCGAGAAATTCGCGGAGCAGATCGGCTTCGGGGGCGAGGTAAGTGCGCTCGGAATGGGTGGTGAGCATGCCG
This sequence comes from Candidatus Acidiferrum sp., assembly GCA_035506715.1. Taxonomy (GTDB): domain Bacteria; phylum Verrucomicrobiota; class Verrucomicrobiia; order Limisphaerales; family UBA11358; genus UBA11358. The sequence continues at coordinate 8,764 of DATJOW010000154.1, forward strand.
TCTTGGATGTTCATGCCCGGGTTGAGCGACAGCTCGTTGACTTTGCGGAGGATGATGGCCTGGTCGGCGGCGTGCTGGGCGTCCTTGCTGACGAGCATGGTCCAGCCGGTGTCCAGGGCGGCGTAGAAATCGTCGTGGCCGCAATGGACGTTGAGGGCGTGCTTGGTGAGGGCGCGGGCGCCGATCTCAAGCACCATGGTGGAAAACTTGCCGGGCGCGTGATAATACTGCTCCATGGCGTAGGCGATGCCCTGGCCGGAGGTAAAATTGACCGTGCGTTTGCCGGCGACGGAGAAGGCCGTGGCGCCGCCCTGCGCGGCATGCTCGCCTTCGGCCTCGACAGCGATTTTCGAGCGGCCCCAGACATCCAATTTGCCCTGGGCATAGGAACTCTGGTAGATCTCGCCGCCTTCAGTGGACGGCGTGATGGGATAGAAAACGCCGCCTTCGGTAATCCGCGTCTCGACATGCTCGGCCACGAGAAAATTGCCGTTGCAGGTGACGCGGACGCCGGGGTATTTGGGCGCCGCCGGACCCGGTTTGGCGGGTTTGGCCCCGGTCGCTTTATCAAAGACAGTCGGTTGACTCATAAATTATTTTCCACTCGTGTTCCGGGCGAAAGGCCCCGCGAATTTAAAATTTAAAACAACAATAACTTAACCCGTTCATCACGCAGACTGCAAACAAAAGTTGTTTCAATGACACCAAGAATGGATTAGGTGGAGGTATGGGGGCAGCGGGAGGCGCGGAGAACTTTCAACGCCCAAC
>DATJOW010000155.1:0-24775 GCA_035506715.1 Candidatus Acidiferrum sp.
CTCAACCCCGCCTCGCCACCCTGTGGCGGGTCACCGTGGAATCCTGGCTCCGCTGCCAGGGCCTGATCGTCATTCGCCAGAACCTAAATGTGTCAACCTCTTTTCCCAAAATTTGGTCTCACAATTAAATAGTGCACACAGCACACCCGGATGGGCTTGGCAGGCCGCCGGTGGTTTGGGATATGCGGGGGCATCGGGGATTGGACAAGCTGTATCCAAACCATCTCAAGGCGGAGGCTGTTATTGAGTTTATGGTCCATAATCAAGTGAAAGGGCCTGTAAAAACAATTTACCTGCCGGTGATGGTTATCTTTTGCGGCAATAGTTTAGTTCCAACAACACCTCACGGATTCCGCTCCAAGTTTCGATTCCAGCCCGCTCCAAACGAGCATTTGCTATGTTCGCGGGCGTCTCTTCCGCGTTTGCAGGTCACACACCTGCTCGACCGCCGAGGCTATTTTCACCGAGTCAAACCACTGGTGAAGCGGCGGGCATTTATGGGCTGGTTCGCGCGCGTGTGGGATTTAACGCAGGTGGAATGCGCCCTTGAGACGATGGACCCGATGAATGTTGGCGAATTAATGGTGGAGGCCAAGAATTGGAAGAACGACTCCGGGCGGAAAATGCGGCGTTTTCTGGCGAAGCAAAATTCCGAAAGTGTCTTTGATGAGGTTATGTTTAAGCAGGCTTGGGAGGCAACTTATATCCCACTGCCGGATTCCGATTGGAGCACGGTCTTTGAGTTGGGCAGCTAATGAAAGGACAACATCGGGCAGTTGAAGACAGCACAAGGATTTGAATGGGATGGGAGCCCGCGCTTGCAGGAGCACAACCGTAAAGGGGTCAGTCCCGCATTTTAGACTATTTTCCCTGGTTATCGCTGGCGCAGGGAGTTGGCGGCATAGCCGGCGGTGCCCATTTGCAAATGGCTGGCAATCCAAGCCCAGGTCATCGTGGTCTCGGATCGCAATCGTTGGGCAATTTCCTGTTTTTTGCGGTCGGCTTTCCGGCGCTTGGCCAATTCGTCTTCGCCCAGTCCCCGCCGTTCCAATTCCTCGGCCAGCAATCGTTCGGCTTTGGCCATCGCCGTCTCCACCCGCTCGCTACCTCCGTGATGTAAAGGGGTCAGTCCCGCATTTTAGACAATTTTCCTTTTTCATCGCTGGCGCAGGGAGTTGGCGGCGTAGCCGGCGGTGCCCATTTGCAAATGGCTGGCAATCCAGGCCCAGGTCATCGTGGTCTCGGATCGCAATCGTTGGGCAATTTCCTGTTTTTTGCGGTCGGCTTTCCGGCGTTTGGCCAATTCGCCTTCACCCAGTCCCTGCCGCTCCAATTCCTCAGCCAGCAATCGTTCGGCTTTGGCCATCGCCGTCTCCACCCGCTCGCTGCCGCCGTGATGGGCGCCGAGGTGTTCCTGCATCTGTTCCAACAATTCCGCCCGGAACGATTCCTCGCCCAAAAACCAGCCGCGACGGATTTGTTTCCACTGCCCGGGATTTTTCGCCAGCCGCCGTTCTTCCATCAAGCGTTCGAATTGCCTGCGCCCGGCGCCGGTGTCTTTGGGAATTCTCATTTCGCCCAGCAACCGGTCCACCCGCAGCCATCCGGGCCGCCGGCCGGGTGGTTTAAGGTATTCGCCATAGCTGCTCCAGGGATAGGCCCGCAATGCCTGCTGGCCGGACAACAGCCCGGCCCGCACCGGGTTCAAATGCACATTATCACAGACGGTGCGCAAATAGCCGGTGCCGCTGCCGTCCACGATCAGCGCCTTGTATCGCCCGCTGAAGAGGTGTCCGAAGAGCTTGTGGCGGCGGTTAAACCGGGAGGTATAAGTGCCCAGGAACCATTTCATGCCCGCCACCAGATTGCCGTGCGGCGTTTCCAGCACCAGATGAAAATGATTGCCCATCAGACAATACGCGTGCACCTGCCAATCGGCCTTGGCACAAGCCTCCCCGAGTGTCTCCAGAAACCGGTTCCGGTCCTGATCATCCCAGAAGATGGGTTCACGGCGGTCCCCGCGATTCATCACATGGTACATCGCGCCCGGATACTCCACGCGCAATTTTCTGGCCATGGCCGAAAGCATCCTCCCGCCGCCGGGCCTGTCAATGCCGAAAATATATCAATATGCGGGACTGACCCCTTTGGAAAAGTGAAAGCAAAAAGGCCGTCGCGAGGACGGCCTTTTCAATTGAGCGGGATCGTTGGGTCAGGACGCCTTGGGCGCCGCGGCGGATTTGGACTTGGCGGCGGCCTTTTTCCGTTTGAGATAGCTTTTTCGGCGTCTGGCTTTGATCACTTTATTGTATTGTTTGCCCATAAGTGTCTTTACTTTGCTCGCTGGTTGCGTTTTGGTATGCGCACTATGAAAGTTTTGGCGCGGTATTTCAACATCTATTTGGCGCTGGCCCTCCTGCCCGGGCTGGTCGCCAGCTGCGAAACCGGCAAGAAGAAAGCCCAAACCGCCGCCCTCCGGGTCCATATCGAAGCCTTGCCCGACGCCGCCGGCACCAGCCAGCCCGTCTCCGTCCTGCGTTCCGAACCCGTGCTCGTCAACATCAAGAAGGAACCCATTCTGACCGAGGCCAATCTCATCAACGCCAAAGTCATTGAAGCCCGGGGCGGTTTTGCCCTGGAGCTGCGATTTGACGAAAACGGCACGTGGCTGCTGGAACAGTACTCGGCCGCCAACAACGGCCAGCATTTTGTCGTCTTCGGCCAGTGGGGCGAAAAGCGCAGCGAAGGCCGCTGGCTGGCGGCTCCGTTCATCTCGCGCCGGATCAGCAACGGCATCCTGGTCTTTACCCCGGATTGCTCGCGCGAGGAGGCTGACCAATTCGTAGCCGGAATCAACGAGGCCACCAAGCAAATCCACAAGGGCCTGCTCAAATGATGCTTCCCGGTTTGGGCCGCGCCATTCTGATTGCCGCCGGGTTGTCCCTGACCAACGGAGTTCTCCTCCGGGCGCAATCGCCGTTCCGATTTCCGACGGCCAACCACGCGCTCTACGAATATGGCCATGAAACTGAGTTTTTTGCCCCCACGGCGCCGGACAAGCCGTGGACGACGGGCAGCTTCGGCTGCGTGCGCACCGACGGACGGCAAATGCACGAGGGGCTCGACATCCGCTGTCTCCAGCGCGACCGCCACGGCGAGCCGACGGATCCGGTGATGGCCACCGCCGACGGCACAGTCGTTTATTTCAGCAACAAGCCGGCGCTGTCGAATTACGGCAAATATGTCGTCATCCGGCATATCATCGACGGCATCGAGATTTATTCGCTGTACGCGCATCTGAGCGCCATTCAGCCGGACCTGACGGTCGGCAAATCTGTCCGGGCGGGCGACGTCATCGCCACCATGGGCCGCACGTCCAACACCGGCGAAACCATCACCAAGGACCGGGCGCACGTGCATTTCGAACTGAACCTGTTTGTCAGCGAAGGGTTCGCCAACTGGTACCGGCAGACTTTTCCCAAACAGCGCAATGACCACGGCATTTGGAACGGCCAGAACCTCGACGGCCTGGACGCGCGTGAAATCCTGCTGGCCGAGCACAACCCGGCCGCCAAGTTCAGCCTGCTGAATTTCATCCGCGGCCAGACGGAGCTGTGCCGGGTGCTGGTCCGCTCGACGAATTTCCATTATCTGAAACGGTATCCCATGCTGGTTTTGGCCAATCCGGTCGCGGAAAAGGAAGGCGTGGCCGGTTACGAAGTCAGCCTGAACTACAACGGCGTGGCCTTCGCCCTCATGCCGCGCGCCGCGTCGGAAATTCACGCCAACGGCCGGATCCAGCTCCTTTCGGTCAATGACGCGGAAGAACGGGCCAATCCCTGCCGCCACCTGGTCGTCCGGCGCAACGGCCGCTGGCAATTGACCGACGGCGGCCTGCGGGAACTCGAACTGCTGATCGATTAGCCGGCTCCCAAATTCCGGTGGCGCTTCGCCGCAAACAGGTTACTTTAAAAACGTCATCGCATGCGCATCAAAGTCGAACGTCGAGCGCCGGCCCTCGAATTTCGACGGGAAAGGGATCGGCGGTTTGCCGCGCCCGGCCGCGCCCGCCGCGGTCTGGGCCGGCTGGCCTTCACCCTGATTGAATTGCTGGTGGTGATTGCGATCATTGCGATCCTGGCCGCGCTCCTGCTGCCGGCGCTGTCGCGCGCCCGGACCCAGGCGTGGGGCATCGCCTGCCTGAATAATCTCAAGCAGCTGCAGACCTGCTGTCAGCTCTATGTCGGGGACAACAATGATTACCTGCCCCCCAATAATTTTGTGTATGACCTCGCCACCGGCCAGCCCATTCCCGGCAACGAAGGACCTTCCTGGTGCACCAACGTGGCCCCGTTTGACCCCGACCCGGCCGGTATCAAAAACGGGGTATTGTTTCAATATAACGCATCCTACGGGATCTACCGTTGCCCGGCCGACCAGTCCACGGTCGAAATCCGCGGCGGGCCCAAGCTCAATGAGCCGCGCCTGCGGAGCTACAATTTGAGCCAGTCCGTCAACGGCATCAGTTACGCCGGACAGATTTCCCAGTACATTCCGCATTACGCCAAGACCACCGAAATAAAAAACCCGACGCCCACCGGGCTGCTGGTTTTCCTCGAGGTGCATGAAGACGAAATCATGGACACGCAGTTTGGCATTCCGGTCGAAACCTATTGGTGGAGCCAGGGGTACTGGTGGGATATGCCGGCCAACCGGCACAACCGGGGCTGCAACTTTTCGTTTGCCGACGGGCACGTGGAACATTGGCGCTGGAAAGTCCCCAAACAGATGACCGTCCCCCGCGGTTATGCCCAGGCGGTCGCGTCTGGCGAATGGGAAGACTACAACCGCGTGCAGGCCGGCTTTCGCCAGAATTTCAACTAGTCAATACAACCCGCTTGGTTTCCCCCGTTCCCGGCCTTAACCTGCCCGGGTGCTGCCCGACATCAAATCGCTCACGCGCGACGAGCTGGTGACCCGCTTCCAAAGTTGGACCCAACCCGCCTTCCGCGTCACGCAACTGTTGGAATGGCTGTACGTCCGCCGGGCCGCCACCTGGGACGCGATGACGAACCTGCCCAAACCGTTGCGTGACAAACTCCGGGAAAATTTTTCACTCCGGACTTTGGAGCTGATCCGCAAACAGGGCGCCGCCGACACCACGCAGAAATTTCTTTGGCGGCTGCACGACCATGCGCTCATCGAAAGCGTTTTGATCCCAGCCAATCCGGCGTTGTACGGTGACGCCAGCGACCGGCACACCCTGTGCGTGTCCACTCAGGTCGGCTGCGCCTACGGCTGCAAATTCTGCGCCAGCGGCCTGGACGGTTGGAAACGCAACCTCACGCCCGACGAAATCGTGGAGCAGGTGCTCGCCGTTGAAAGAGGGTTCAGGGGTTCAGGGCCAAATGTTCAGCCGGACCACCACGCAGAACTTAAAACTGAAAACTTAAAACTGAAAACTCGTTTGATCGATAACATCGTGGTCATGGGCATGGGCGAGCCCCTGGCCAATTACGACCATTTGCTGAAAGCTTTGCGAATCCTGAACGCGTCCTGGGGCGGCGGCATCGGTGCCCGCAAAATCACCATCTCCACCAGCGGCCTCGTCCCCCAAATCCGCAAGCTGGCGGAGGATCCTTTGCAGTTCCGCCTGGCTCTTTCCCTGCACGGCGCGACGGACCCGGTGCGGAACCAAATCATGCCGGTAAACCGCAAGTACCCGCTGAAGGACCTGATTGCCGCCTGCGAATATTATCAGGAAAAGAAAGGGCGGATGATCACGTTCGAATACATTCTGATCGCTGGCGTGAACGATTCACTTGACCAGGCCAAGCCCCTGGGAGCCCTGGCCCGGAAGCTCTTCGCCAAAGTGAATCTGATTCCTTACAACCGCGTCGAAGGCCTGCCGTGGAAGCGGCCCACCGACGATGTTTGTGAGGCGTTTCTAACCGACTTGAAGCGACAAAAAGTTACTGCGACCCTCCGCCGGGAGAAAGGAGACGATATTGACGCCGCCTGCGGCCAGTTGCGGTTGAAGACGGAACAAGAATTGGGCCGCAGATGAACGAAGATCAGGCAGAGATACGCCGACCTTCGGCGGTTTATTCTCCCTCTCCCAGCGGATGGGAGAGGGCGCGGTGCGGACAAAATCCGTGTTTCATCTGCGCCCGTCTGTGGCTAGATTGTCCCCGTGATTGCCCTGCTCGATTACGGTTCCGGCAACCTGCGCAGCGTCCACAAGGCCCTGCTCAAGGTCGGCGCGGACGTGCGCATCGTGCAATCGCCGGCTCAAATCGGCGACGCCCGGGCGACGGTCCTGCCGGGCGTCGGCGCGTTCGACGATTGCATCAACGCCCTGCGCAAACAGGAATTGCTGGAGGCCGCCCGCGCCTTCATCCAATCCGGCAAACCGTTCCTCGGCATCTGCGTCGGCTACCAGGCGTTGTTTGAGAAGAGCGAGGAGTTCAATTCCTGCGCCGCCGGGCTGGGAATTTTTCGAGGCAAGGTCGTCCGCTTTTCCGAAAAACCAGGATTGAAAATCCCGCAAATCGGCTGGAACCAGCTCGAGGTCGTGAAGCCGGACTGCCCGCTGTTCCGCGGCGTGCCCAACGGCAGCTACGTCTATTTCGTCCACAGCTTCTATCCGCAACCGGTGGATGACGGCATCGTGGCCACCCGGACGGAATACGGTGGGACGTTTGCCTCGGCGGTCTGGCGGGACAATATTTTCGCCACGCAATTTCACCCGGAAAAGAGCCAGAACGTGGGCCTGCAACTGCTCGCCAATTTTGTCCGTCTGGCTGGACGATGACCCAACTGCCATGAAAACATTCAAATGCCTGGTCTGTTGTTTTTCACCGGCCTTGCTGGCTCTCAGCCTGGCCGCATGTGCCACCTCCCATCCGGTCGAATCCCTGGGAGGCGGTTACGAAGAGCTGGCCCATCCGCGCGGGTCCGCGAGCGCCTCCGAAGACATGCGGGTTTCGTTCCAGTATCGCGCTCCGGACGGAAAAATCACCCCCATCTGGCCGGCCTTGTACGGCGTCAACGAGGTCATCCACAGCAACGTGGCCATTTTTGTGGGCGACGTAGCCTGTCTGTCATCGGATCCGGACCATTCCCGAACCACCAAGCCGCGGCTGTTTGCGGTCCAAGCGCCCGCCCTGCCGCTGGATATCACCGACGAGATTTTATGGCGCTGGTCGAAGATGTGGGGCAAAGACTTCAGCCAGGCCCAGCAACTGTTCACGCTGGCCACGCCGGTCGAACAGGGCGGCCGGCTGGAACTGCAAATCGAATTTTGGACGGACGCCAAGGACTGGCCGGACAAGGCCGTGGTACAGCTCGATTGGGATGAAGTGTCGAGCATCATGGCCGAGTTGAAAACCAAGGGGACGGTCCACAAGGATTTGCGCTGGGGCACGCCATACATTGCGAAATGAGGCGCATCGCGGAGCGATGCCGTTATGGCAGCCACGGGTTCATCCCGTGGATCAGCCGCAAAAAAAATTGTTCCGTCGCGGAGCGACGATTGAAATCTGCGCCAGTTGCTTTGTTCAAGCGTCGCTCCGCGACGCGGACCGTTTGCGACATCCATGCCGGGGGATAAATCCACGCGGCTACTGTCATCTCGTCGCTCCGCGACGTTTGCTTTTGGGTGCGAAGTAATTGGCATTCAGCCGGTTGATTCTCCGCACTTGCCTTTCGGTCGCCGGCTGCAATTTCCAGCGCCGTAGGCGCGGCATCTTTGTAGAACCGAACGCCAACCATTTCAGCCCCGTCGGGGCGGCATATTCTGACGATATCGCTCCTACGGAGCTTGGGATTTTTGTTTCCGCTTTCTACAAAGATGCCAGCCCTAACGGGCTTTCCGGCGCAATGGGGAGGCGTAAACGAGATTCATCACGTCAAGATGAACCCGCGGTTTACATTCAATTCTCCGCACTTGCATTTCCATCGGGGTTGACGCATTTTGCCGGCTAAAGGAATTAATAAATCGAAAAGAAAGGATTAAGAACTATGGCACACGAACTACCCCCCCTGCCCTATCCCAAGGAAGCGCTGGAACCGCACATCGACGCGCTGACGATGGAAATCCATCACGGGCGCCATCACAAGGCTTACGTGGACAATCTCAACAAGGCCATCGCCGGCAACGCTGCGCTCGAAGCCAAACCGCTCGACGCGCTCATCAAGGACCTCGCGTCCGTGCCGGACAACATCCGCGGCCCGGTGCGCAACAACGGCGGCGGCCATTGGAACCACTCGTTTTTCTGGAAACTGCTCGGACCCAAAGCCGGCGGCGCGCCCTCCGGCAAAGTCGCCGACGCCATCAATAGCGCGTTCGGCACCTTCGCCGAATTTCAGGCGAAGTTTGAAGCGGCGGGCCTGGGCCGGTTCGGCAGCGGCTGGGCTTGGCTCGTCGCGAACGGCGGCAAATTGGAAATCGTTTCCACCGCTAACCAGGACAATCCGCTCATGGGCAAGGCGGTTGCCGGCTGCGAAGGCAAGCCCGTCCTCGGCGTGGACGTCTGGGAACATGCCTACTACCTGAAGTACCAGAACAAGCGCGCGGATTATCTGAAGGCGGTCTGGAACGTGATTAATTGGAACGAAGTGGCGAAAAACCTCTGAGCATTTACGATATGCGATTTACGATTTACGAGTCACCTTACCAAGCGTGAAGGTGGCGTAAATCGTATATCGTAAATCGAAAATTCCAGTATTCTCCACTCCTCCGCGACTTTGCGGGCTATACTGGAAGGAATTCTTCCTGCCTTTGCTCCTTGGATCCTGTCTGAAATGTGAAACTGGCGGCAGGATGCCGCCCGAACCCGCAGGCTGGCCGCCGTCGCGCCGTAGCGGCGCTTTGGCACGCCGCGAAGGCGGAAAGCCCGCGCTACCGTGTAGCGCAGCCATCCTGGCTGCGAGTTCACGGAGCTTCCCATCTCCGTGTTCCGAATTGGCGTTTTCAGACATGCTCGACAATCACTTGCAACAAGTATAGGCTTTCATCGTGGCCAAATGATAGGCCGCAAAACCAAATGTCTGGTGATTGTTAGGCAGCATCCGACGCACTCATGACAACAGGATTTAGAGCATCGGCCAAACGCGACCCTTGGTTCGGGATGTTGTCAGTGATGGCACCCTTTATTGGCTGGTTTCTTAGTCTTGCTTTTTTCTCGCTTCGATCGGTTCTCGATCTGACTTTTTTGAATTTATACGTCTTCCCTTTGACTCTGATTTGTGGAATTGGTTTTGCGGTTGCAGCTTGGAAACGCCATGAAAAGCATTGGGCATTGCTATGGATCGGTTTGATCTTAAATTCAGTGCTTTTGGTTTTCTTGCTTCTTTACACTTGGGGTTAGTTATATGAAAGTGCCACCTAATATCAGGATAGGCTGCAAATTTTCAGAATAATTTTCGCCCGCAGTCGTTTACTGGCAGTTGTCCGTCAATTCCGCAATAGAGTCACTTCAACTTGAGAAAATTCCGCATGATCTGACGCCCGCTTTCCGTCAGGATGCTTTCGGGATGGAATTGCACGCCCCAAATCGGCAGTTCCTTGTGCCGCACGCCCATGATTTCGCCTTCGTCGCTCTCGGCGGTCACTTCCAGGCAGGCCGGCAGCGTGTCGCGCTTGATGACCAGCGAATGATATCGCGTCGCCAGGAACGGATTCGGCATGCCTTCGAACAAATCCTTTCCGTTGTGCTTAATCGGCGACGTTTTGCCGTGCATCATGCGGTAATTCACCACCACCTCCGCGCCGAATGTGTGCCCGATACATTGGTGCCCCAGGCAGACGCCGAACACGGGAATACGCTGGCTGCCGAAGGTGCGGATGACCTCGTTGGACAGGCCGGACTCGCGCGGCGAACACGGCCCCGGCGACACCAAAATGCGCTCCGGCTTCAGGTCGCGGATGGCGTCGAGCGTGATCTCGTCGTTGCGCCGCACCTGCAGCTCCACCTTCAGCTCGCCGAGATACTGCACGAGGTTGTAGGTGAACGAATCGTAATTGTCGATGACCAGCACCATGGCCCGAGAAGCTACCTCACAAATCCGGCTTTGCAAACAAGGAATCTGCCCGGCAAATCTCGTGAAGTGAATTCCATTGCCGGCCGCACGCTCAAGATTCCCGGCTTGACAAAAGGTTCACTCATCACGTAGTTTCGGCTGTTAAGTCGGTTCAGAAGAGTCAGTTTTATAAACCCGTTCAACCGCATTCAGTCAGAGGAGTATCCTATGAAAAAACAGCTATTCATCTCCATCGCCATGGTTCTGTCCTCAGTCACAATCCCCAACGTTCAAGCCAGCCCGCTAACTGTCACCGCCACCATCGGCGGCACACCCAGCGTTGCCGGCGCCACGCTGGAAACTTTTAACGCAGCTTCGCCGTCCATTTTGACGCTTTCCGGTTCCGCCTACTTGGTAACGGGCGGAAGGGGATTCCCGGATTACTACACGGCGCCTTACTTCTCCGGTTCGACCGCGGCTTATTTCGGGGAATCTCCCGCCAATGGCTATGATGACAGCCAGTTTGTTGCCGTGATCAGCGGGGGTTCTGCCACGCTCAGCTTTGTCACTCCCGAGAAATACCTCGGACTGCTCTGGGGATCGGTGGACAAAAGCTATAACACCCTTACCTTCTACGACAGCGCGAACAACGTCATTGATACCGTCCCTGGATCGGCTCTCTCGGGAGTCAGTGACGAAGACGGGGGCCCGAATGGAACCGCTTATGTCAACATCACTTCGACTATCGCTTTTTCGAAGGTGGTCGTGAACACGTCCGGATCGCCGGGATTTTTTTCCTTCGAATTCGATGACGTAGCTTACGCGCCGGTCGTTCCCGAACCAGCCAGCGTCGTCTTGCTAGGCGCCGGACTTTGCATTTTCGGCTTCAGATGCCGCCGGAAGTTCGCATAATCTGCGGCGGTTGATGTAACCACCGTCAATCCAGCACCCGGTCGATCCACCCGCTGCGGATTGAGGAAAATCCCTGCTCCGGGTAATCCAAGAAACTGCCTCGCGTTTTACGCGCTTATCACAGCCTGGGTTGCGTTGAGGATTGGGGCAGTAATCATCACTTGCTGGCTGACACCGTCACGTCGCGGGCAGGAATCTGCCTGGCCTCGGTATCGAGCTGCAGGGCAACCACGGTGTCCAGCGCATCGCGATTGGCGGGCCGGACGGTAATTTCAATCCCATTCTCCCCCTGGCGAACCACTGCCGCTCCGTCGGCCAACAGTTTTGCACCGACGATTTTAGCCGGAATGCCCGGCAATTTCACCGGTCCATCCGGCCATTTCAAAATATGGACATAGATCGTTTTCCCTTTGCGGGTGCTGGCGAGGGCCATCGTCGGCTTCCAGGGACCGCCGCGCGTGCCGTAAATGCTTTCACCGTTCACCTTGAGCCAAGCGCCCACCTGTTTGAGCACTTCGACCTGGCGCGTTTCGATGCGGCCGTCCGGCATCGGGCCGACATCGAGCAGCAGGTTGCCATCGCCGCCGACAGTGCGCGCCAGAATGCTGACGACCTCGGCGGCGGATTTGATTTTGTCATCCGGCTTCCACGACCACTGGGTGCCGAGGGTCATGCAGGTCTCCCACGGCCGCTGGTCGTCGTAGCTGCCGATGCGCTGCTCCGGCGTGTAATAGTCGGCATAGGGACTCAACATCTGGGTGTTCCGGGCGCCGGTGCTCAGGTCGAGGCGGTTGTTGATGATGATGTCCGGTTGCAATTGCTTCACGATCGCGTAGGTATTCGTCGGGTCGTAAACCGCCTCGCGCCCGTCGAAATCGAACCACATCACGTCAATCTTTCCGTAGTTGGCCAGCAACTCGCGCAGTTCGCCTTGCATCCGAGGAATGAACGCGCCGTTGCGGTCGGTCCGAAAATCCGGGTCCCGCCAGTCCATCGGTGAAAAATACCAGCCCAGCCTCAGCCCGTCGCGCCGCACCGCGGCCGCCAGCTCGGCGCAGAGGTCCCGCGCAAATGGCGTGGCCATGATGTTGTAGCTGTCCACCTTTGAATCCCACAGCAGAAAACCATCGCAATGCTTCGCTGTGAGGACGACGTACTTCATGCCGGCCATTTTAGCCACGTCGGCCCAGTCGGCGGCGTTGAAGTTCGTCGGGTTGAAATTCTTGTAGAGGTTGTCATAGACCGCGACCGGCGTCGGGCCTTTGTTTGGGCATTTGGGATTCGAATTGGCGCGTGACCAGCTGATTTCCTTGCCGGTCAACGCGACCGGTCCGTAGTGGATGAACAGGCCGAAGCGCGCGTCCCGCCACCAGCCCAGGCGGGTCTCGCGTTCGGCCGACGTTTCGGTCGGTGCACCGAGAGCAGGCAGACCAGCCAGAACCAACAGGAAATACAATGCTCTTTTCATGAATCCGTGCCTCGTTGACAGGTCCGAGAGCTTAACGCCGCTTTCGTTTGCTCTTGAACAATTCCAACTGCGGTTCCTTGAAGAAATCGTAATTCTTCAGGATGCGAATCATCTGCAACAGGTCCGATTTCTGGTAGTTGCGATTGACCTCGATGCTCTCGACCAGGTCGGCCAGCATCACGTGAAACGGCAGCACGGCGTCAATGCCTTTCGACCGCAGCAGCTCGACGCTCTGTTTGCGCGCGGCCTCGCCCTGCGGCAGCGCCGGCACCACCAGGATTTTTGTCGGCGCGCCTTCCGCGCCAAATGCGCGCGCCGCCTGCTGAAATACTTTCGGCTCCACGAACCGGAAGATCTCCGGCGCATGCGCCAGCACGGCCGGGCTGAATGTCTCCGTGTGCCAGCCTTTGACCACCACCACGGCGCGCTCAACAAACTTGAGGTCCGCAGCCGACAGGACAAACGGCAATTCGGCCTCGCGTTTCTGCGGGTGCGGGTTCAGCACGAAGAAATCAATGTCGTCCTCCTCGCGCCGGGTTTGCGCGATATACTTCCGGTGCTGCCGCACGAGGAACTCGTGCAACTCGAAGTATTCCCGGACGATGGTTTCGCTGACCGCGGCCATGACAATTTACGATTTATGATTTACGATTTACGATTTCATCCAGCGCCTGCTGAACCAAGGACTCGGGAACCCGCCGTCCCCAGACAACCCGCCCTATTTTCCGGGCTAGGACAAATTTGACTTCGCCGCCGCTGACCTTCTTGTCCAGCTTCATCGCCACCAGCAGTCTTTTTCGCTGCAGAGTCTTTAATTTAATCGCCACCGGCAGGCCGGTCCGCTTGAACAGGCCGGCGATCCGGTGCACGTCCCGTTCCGACAGGCCGAGCACGCGCGCGGAAAGTCCGGCCGCCGCGACCTGGCCGATGGCAATGGCTTCGCCGTGAAGATACTTTCCGTAGCCGGAAATGTTTTCGATCGCGTGGCCGATGGTGTGACCAAAATTCAGGATCGCCCGCAGGCCGCTTTCCGTCTCGTCCTGACCGACGACGTCCGCCTTGATTTCGCAACAGCGGGCCACCACGCCGACAAGGGTGCCGGGTTGGCGCCGGAGCAGTTTCGGCATGTCGCGCTCGATTTGCACAAACAGTTTCGCATCGTAAATGATGCCGTACTTGATGACCTCGGCCAGGCCGGAGCGGTACTCGCGTTCCGGCAATGTCTTCAGCGTGTCGAGGTCGCACAGCACGAGCCGGGGCTGGTAAAACGCGCCCACGAGGTTCTTGCCGGCCTTCAAATTAACACCCACCTTGCCGCCGACGGAGCTGTCCACCTGCGCCAGCAACGTTGTCGGCACCTGCACGAACGCGATGCCCCGGAGGTACGTCGCCGCGACGAACCCGGCCAGGTCGCCCACCACGCCGCCGCCGAGGGCGACGATAAAGGATTTGCGTTCGAGCCGGTGGGTGGCCAACAGGTCGTAGCAGGTCTGGACTGTTTTCAGACTCTTGGCCGTTTCACCGGCGGGAACCACAATCAACGACGGCGAAAAGCCGGCCCGGGCCAGCGCGTTGAAAGCTGCCTTGGCAAACCGGCGGCCGACGTTGGTGTCGGTGATGATGGCGCAGCGCGCACCGAGTTTCAGGCGGGCGCATTCGCCACCCAGGCGCTCGAGCAGGCCGGCGCCGATTTTGATGGCGTAGCTGCGGGCACCAAGCTGGACGGGAACTGTGCGCACCGGCCAAGCATAAGTAGGCCGCAGGCGTGGTGTCAAAGTTTTGCACGTCATTTTCATTCTGTCCGAACGCCGTTTCGGCTAGGCTCAACCCATGATTTTTAACCGCTGTGCGTTCCCTGGTTATGTCCGTGTTCAACTCGTTGGCGCAATGCTGGCGACGCTGGCAATCTGGAGTTGCGCGATCCGGCCGGTCCCGGCCTCCGGCGCCGAACCGGCCGCCTCCGGTTTCACCCTGTTCCTGATCGGCGATTCGACCATGGCGGACAAACCGCTGATCCCGGCCAATCCCGAACGCGGCTGGGGCCAACTGCTGCCGATGTATTTCCAGCGCGAGGTGCGGATTGAAAACCACGCGGTAAACGGCCGGAGCACAAAAAGTTTTCTGGACGAAGGCCGCTGGAAAACGGTCACCAACCGGCTCAAGCCCGGCGATTACGTCATCATCCAGTTCGGCCACAACGACGAAAAGAAAAACGACACGAACCGGTACACGGAAGCGTTTGGCAGTTTCAAAACGAACCTGACCCGGTTTGTGCGCGAAACCCGCGAGCACCAGGCCATGCCCGTCCTGGCCACGCCCGTCGCGCGGCGAAAATTCGATGACCACGGCAAACTGGTGGACACCCACGGCGATTACGTGGCGGCGGTGCGGCAGGTGGCGCAGGAACAACCGGCGCCGCTGCTGGATCTCAACCGGCGCAGCTCGGCATTGCTGGCGCAACTGGGCCCGGAATCCGCCAAGCGGCTTTTCGACTGGATTCCGCCCGGCGAGTTCGAACGCGACCCGAAAGGATTATCCGACGACACGCATTTCAACGCCTATGGCGCCAGCCGGATGTGCGACCTGGCCGTGTTGGAGATCGAAACCAACGCGCCGGCACTGGCCCGGTGGCTGAACTGTCCGCCCCCGGTTGAACGGACTCCGACGCGCTCGGAAAAGTGATTTCAACCTCGAAGTGATCCCGTTGGCTGGACCCGGGCAAAAAAATGTCCCGCCCCCGGGAGTTTGCGTCTGGTTCCGGGGGCGGGAATTGTAACCCTCGCCGTATTAATCGTATTCGGCCAGCGTCATCAACCCATCGGGTTTGGCGACGCCCATGCCTTGAACAAAAACAATGTGCTGATAGCCGAGATGCCGCAGGCCGACGAACAGCGGCGTGCCGCGCTCGCGGAACTGTTCGCCAATCTGGGGCTCGGTGTAATTTTCGAGAATGACCACGGCCGTCTCGCGCTGCGGCAAGGTCATCGCCTTGGCCAAAACCTTGTCGCACGTCTCCCGGCCGGAAGTTGTCGGCTCAACAATCTGGCAGGTCGAGTCATCCAAAGACTTGATGACCAACGCCGTGCCGTCAGTGTTGTGAAAAGCAGTTTGAGGCGGCAGCGGCGTCTCGCAGGAGGTCAGCAGCATTGCCATTCCCAAAAGTGTCAATGAACAGAAAATCTTCATGGTTGTACGTCTTTTACGGCTTCAGAACAATTTGCTTTTTGTTCTCTTTCAAATCCTTGTCAGTCTCGCCAGGTCGTTTGCAGCTTTGGTGCCACGAGTTCTCGCGTTGAATTCTGTTTCAATTTCCCAGTGAGTGTAAAACTTTTGGGCGGCGCAAAATTTTTTAAGGCAATCGGATGGCACAGACAATTCATCCGTCTGAAAATCTTACAACCCACCTCACCTGGAAAACGTTTCAACGAAAGGTATAGCCGTTGGTAGGGATGCCGCGCTGCGGCGTCCGGCTTGCCTTGCCGTAGCCTTGCGAAGGCAGGTCGGCGCAGCAGCGCAACAAAGGGTTGGATAATCAGGATGGTTTAAAATCCATCCGCGGACGAGGACGCGGACGCCGCGGCGCAGCGTCCCTACCATCGCAAAATATGCTGCCACCAGGTTGGACAATGATTTTGGCTCGATTTACAATTCGCCCATGAAAACGGATAGGCTGCAGAACGGGCCGTCAATTATCTATTAGGCGCTTTCGCACATGAAGCAACTTTTGGAGGGAGAGTATTTGGCGACGATGGCAGAGCCGATGAAGCGATTGCCATCTGATGCTGAAGCGCCATTTGAGTTTTGGGATTACTTTGACGCTATTCCACTGTCGGATTTTAGCGGTCACGATTTTTCAAGGGGCTCAGTTACTTACGTGTGGGAGCATCCGAGCGGTCAGTATCAGCATGTGCTTGTTGACAGCGAGGACAAGAATGTATTCATGGTGATTGTGCTGGATGTTGTCAGTCGCATTGTTCTTGGGCATCGTTTGCTGGATTTGAATCGAGAGTATGGACTTGCACGCGCCTAATATCACGATAGGCGACAAGACCCCGTTCACAACCCGGAACTGAAGCAACAGTCAGCGGCGCTTCACAGTTGGTTTAACAACAGACCTGGCGCACATCCCAGCAGCACCACCAGCCCAGCCAGCACCAGCAACGTCAATCTCAGGATCAATGGAACCCTGATAGCCGGGACATCTTCAGGCGCATCCACCACGTAGGCCTGCTTGAGCACCTGCAGGTAGTAGTAGAACGACACCGCGCTCATCACAATGGCCAGCACCACCAGCCAGAGCAGGCCGAGATTCTGTTCATCCGCCGCGACCGTTGCGCTGAACAGGAAAAATTTTCCAATGAACCCCGCCAGCGGCGGAATGCCCGCGAGCGACAGCAGGAATACCAGCAGGCACAGGGACAACAACGGCGCCCGGCGGCTGAGTCCGGCGAAATCCTTGATCGCGTCGCCTCCCGTCGCTTCCTCCACCACCGTTACGACGCCGAAGGCGCCCAGCACAGTCAGCGCATAGGTGATGACATAGAAAAGCAAGGCGCTCTGGCCGGATGGCGTGTTGGCCAGCACCCCCAGCAGCATGTAGCCGGCGTGGGCAATGGCCGAATACGCCAGCAGCCGCTTCACGCTGGTTTGCACGATGGCCGTGAGATTGCCGAGCAGCATGGACAGGATGGCCACGACCGCAATCACCGGCACCCACCCGGGCACGCCGTTTTTCCAGGCGGCGCTGCCCGCCGCGCCGGCAAAACCCACCGCCAGGATTTTCACCAGAAGATAGAAGCTGGCGACCTTGGAACCGGTGGCGATGAACGCCGCGCTCGGCGTGGGCGCGCCTTCGTAGGCGTCGGGCGCCCACAGATGGAACGGCACCGCCGCCACCTTGAAGCCAAACCCAACCACGGTCATTACGATGGCAACGTACAGGAGAGGATCAGCGCCCTTGCCTGCCAGGCCGCCGGCGATTTCCTGCAGATGGGTTGAACCGGAAAGCCCGTACAGGAGGCTGAACCCGAACAGCAAAAACGCCGCGGACATGCCGCCAAACAGGAAGTATTTCAAGGCCGCCTCGCTCGAGCGGGCGTTGCGCTTGTTGAACGCCGTGAGGATGTAAAGCGATAGGCTGGCCAGCTCGAGCGCGATGAAAATCATCAAGAGGTCCTCGGCGCTCACCAGTAACATCAGCCCGATGGTGCCCAACAACACCAGCGCAAGATATTCCCCCACATGCTCGGTAAACCTGCCGGCGGTGGAAATCAGCACCGTGAACACCGTGAGCGCCAAAAGCACATCCTTCAGAAAATCCGTGCGCGGGTCCACGATCAGCATGCCGTGCAGCGGGTCGGGCTGCCCGAAACGCAACCAGGTAAACACCGCCGCCAGGAGGCAACCCACCACCACCAGCATTCCCCCCATCAGAAAACGTCCCCTCACGGTCGCTCCCCGCAAAACGATCAAATCCGCCGCCAGGACGAACAATACCGTGATTGCCAGCACGGTTTCCGGCGCCGCCGCCCTTAAGACCTCGAAATAGTTCATGCTGTCCCTCCCTTCAGCAGCCGTTCAAACAGCGGCGACGCCAGGCACGGCTGGATCCAATTCAGCAAGAGTCCCGGGAAAAGTCCGATGACCAGCGACGCCGCCAGCAGCATCGCCGCGCCAATGCGTTCGGGCGTCGAAATCGGGTCCAACGGATGGTCATGGCCGGAGTTGTCCGGCACGGTGGTATCCGAATAAAACGCCTTCTGCCACGCCCGCAGGATGTAGGCCACGCCGAGCACGATACCCGCACCGGCGAGCAGGGTCATCTTTGGAAACGCGTGCCACGAACCGATGAGCACCTGCAATTCCGCCACAAATCCGCTGAAGCCGGGCAATCCCATCGAAGCGACGCCCGCCAGCACGAACGTGATTCCGGCGAACGGCAGCAGCTTGCCCAACTGCATCGTCTGGAGGTCGTTGAAATCCCGCGTGTGCGTCCGGTCATAAACCATGCGGCCCACGACGGCGAACAGCAGCCCGGCGATGATGCCGTGCGAGAACATCTGCAGCACCGCGCCGCTGAGGCCGATGGCGTTGAGCGTCGCCAGCCCCAGCAGCACAAACCCCATGTGACTCACACTGGAATAGCCGATGACGAACTTGAAATCCCGCTGCACCAGCGCCACCCCCGCGCCATAAACGATGCCGATCACGGCCAGCGCAGCAATGGCCCACTGCCATTCGCGCACGCCTTCCGGAAACAGAACCATTGCCACGCGCAGACAACCGTAGGCGCCGAGCTTCATCACCACTCCGGCCAGCAACATCGAGCCGGCGGTGGGCGCGGCCACGTGGCCGGTGGGTGCCCACGTGTGGAACGGCCACAGGCCGGCGAGAATCGCAAAGCCGACAAACACCAGCGGGAACACCCAATGCTGGAAACCGGCCGGAAACGAAAGCTTGGACAATTCCAGCAAATCGAGCGACGCATGGCCGGTTTGCGCGCGGGCCACCACCCAGGTGGCGATCAACCCGATAAGCACCAAGTGGCTGCCGACAAACGAATACAATGCCAGCTTCATTGCGCCGTATTCCTTGCGCGTGCTGCCCCAGCGGGCGATGAGGAAATACTTCGGGATGATGGTCAGTTCGTAGAACACAAACAGCAGCAGCACGTCAAAGCTCAGAAACACACCGTAAACGCCGCCGATCAATGCGAGGTAGAAAGCAAAAAATTCCTTCGTCCGCTTTTCAACATTCCACGAAAACAAGATGCCCGCGACGGCCGCCAGTCCGGTGAGGACCACGAGCACCAGGCTGATGCCGTCGGCGGCGAGATAGTAATTCGCGCCCAGCGACGGTATCCACGGCACTTTGACGATCGTGGCCGCCTCACCCGGATTGGTTTGCTGCAGGGCTCCGGCCAGGGCCACCCCGCAGCCGGCGACCGCCGTCAACAGGGCGATGATGCGCGCCGCCCGCGCCGCCTCGCGCGGCAGGAGCATCAGCACCAGCACCCCGATAAACGAAATGTATATGGTCCAAGCCAGCATTTTGGATTTACGATTTGCGATTTACGATTGGTGATTTCGCCGAACCCTCACCCGTCCTGCGGACACCCTCTCCCATCGGATGGGAGAGGGCCGAGGCGAGGGCATGCCTTCGACTCTCGACATTCGAATTGCGGCCTCGGTCGCCGCTATGCTTCACCGTATTCATCCATGGTTAGAAGTTCAATTGTTGCACCATTTTCACAACGGTCGCGTCGATCATGCCCAGCACGACCTGCGGCCAGAGCCCGAGTCCAAACATCAGCACGATGGCCGGCAGCACGAGCAGTCGCTCGCGCAGGGTTAGGTCCGGAAACTTCAGCCACCGCGCATTCAATGGCCCGCAAAACACACGCTGGATGATGGTCAGCAAAAAGATGGCGGTCACCAGCAAACCCAGCGTGGACAGCGCCGCCGCCCAGGGCGCCAAGGGGAACACGCCCTTGAAAATCAGGAATTCGCCCACAAACCCGTTCAGTCCCGGCAATCCCAGCGACGAAAACAGCGCGATGCCCATCAAGCCGATGAACACCGGCACGATTTTGCGGATGCCGCCAAAATCATCCAGTCCACGCAACCCGCCACTGCGTTGTTCGATCAGCCAGACGAACAGGAACAGCGTGGAGGCGGTGACCCCGTGGTTGAACATTTGCAGCAGCACACCGTTGAGCGCCGCCGCCTTTTGCAGGTCGGGCTGATGCACGTCGGTCGCCGCACTGCTCACGGCAAACAGCGCCAGCAGGCAATAGCCGAGGTGGTTGATGGATGAGTAAGCCAGCATTCGCTTCAGGTCGCGCTGCGCAAAGGCCGCACAGGCCGACAGCACAATGGTCAGCACCGCCAGCCACAGCAGCGGCGTCAGGACCAGTCGCACCTGCTCCGGAAAAATCGGCAGCAGGATGCGCAGGAAACCGTACACGCCCATTTTCGACATGACGCCCGTCAGCAACATCGTCACCGGGCCGGGCGCCTCGGCATACGCCGACGGCAGCCAAGTGTGAAACGGCACTAACGGCACTTTGACAGCAAACCCGAGGAAAGCGCCGAAGAACACCAGGAGACCGATCTGCGACTTCCAGCCGATGGCCTCGCCGAGCCGAGCGGTGATTTCGCCGTGTCGGGCCAAGTTGGCGAGTTCGATGAAATCAAAGCTGCCCGTGGCCAGCCGGATGGCCAGGAAGCTCAACAGCAATGTCACACTGCCGACCATGGTATATATGAAAAACTGCGTCGCCGCCGGGCCACGTTTGGGCCCACCCCAAAGTTTGATGAGGAAGAATGCCGGTATGAGGCTCAGTTCCCAGAACAGGAACCAGTGAAAGAAATTCAGCGCGGTGAATGTGCCGAACAATCCGGCCTGCAGCCACAACACCAAAGCATGATAAATGTGCGGGGCGTCGGTAGGGACGCGCTGCCTCGCGTCCAGGCCGACCGGCAGGTCGGCCCCAGCACCGAACAAATTTCCCGACGCAAGAATGGCCAGCGGCGTGACCACCGCCGTCAGCAGCACCATCAACAGGCCAAGGCCGTCCACGGCGAGAAAGTATTGAATGCCCAGTGATGTTACCCAGTCGTGTTTCTCGACGAATTGCAGGTCGCCGGACGCAGCATCAAAATGTCTCCACAGGCACAGCGCCCCGATCAACCCGACCAGGCTGAACGCCAGCGCCAGACTGCGCGCGAGCCGCCTTTGTTCGGCGCTCAAACCGGCAACCACGATGCCGCCCAACAGCGGCGTCAGGATCAGGATGGTAAGCCACGGCAGGTTCATGGCTTGCGCCCCCAGATCAGGAACAGCGCCAGCACCACCAGCGCCACGCCCATGACGCGCAGATACGACTGCACGCGGCCGTTGTGCCATTCCGAGATTTCACCACCGCCCTCGCGCAGGGTGTCGCAACCGGTGTCGAAGCCGGCGTCCACCAAAAACTCATCCGTGAACCGGTACAACCGCGCCAGACCGAGGGTCACCCACGTGACCAGCAGCACCATCCCGCCCCAAATCCAGCGATCCAGAAATTCACAGATCCGCGCTGCCCGGGTGTTCAAACGGATGACGGTCGCCTCGTAAATTTCATCCACGAAATATTTGTTCGCCAGCAACCGGAAAGCGAACGGCTGGGCCACTTGCAGCACGTCGGGTTCGTCCGGCGTTTTCCGCGGACGATTGCCATACAACCACCAACCAAGGCCCAGCCCGGCAAACACAATCACCGCAGACGCCACCATTAACCAAAATGTGCCGCTCTCGGCCAGTTTGCCGCGATTGAATTGGACGGTCTCGCCGTTGAGAAAACCATCAAACCACGGCCACGCCGGCGTGCCGATGAAGCCCAGCAGGATGGCGCATACGGCCAGAATGACCAGCGGGATGGTCATGACGCCGGGACTTTCGTGAGGTTCGCCACCACCGTCGTGCGACGGCGGATTCGCTCCGCGCGATTTAGCCTGGTCCGCGACCTCACGGGCGCGGCCACGGTATTCGCCAAAGAACACCAGCGCCACCTGCCGCGTCATGTAAAACGCCGTCAGCAGGGCGCCGGCGCAGCCGAGATAAAACGGAATGGGCGATCCCGGCCACCGGTGCGCGGCGTGCAGGATTTCGTCCTTGCTCCAGAACCCGGAGAAGAACAGCGGGAATCCCGCCAGCGCCAGCATGCCGACGGCATACGTGGCAAACGTCACCGGCAGGTAATTCTTCAGCCCGCCCATCTTGCGCACGTCCTGTTCCTCATGGCAACCGTGGATGACCGACCCGGACCCAAGGAACAACAGCGCCTTGAAAAACGCGTGGGTGATGAGATGGAACATGCCCACCGCCACACCGCCCACGCCCAGTCCCAGCATCATGTAGCCGAGCTGCGAAACCGTGGAATAAGCCAGGATGCGCTTGATGTCATTTTGCGCCACCGCGATGGACGCGGCAAAAATCGCCGTAATCGCGCCGACCCAAGTCACGACTTGGAGCGCCGTCGTCGTGTGGAGTTCCATGAAGGTGCCCGCAATCGGCGCTTGCGTCATCAACGGGAACACCCGCGCCACCAGAAACACGCCCGCCGCCACCATCGTCGCCGCGTGAATGAGCGCGCTGACCGGGGTGGGACCTTCCATGGCGTCTGGCAGCCAGACGTGCAGCGGCAATTGCCCCGACTTTCCCACGGCCCCGAGGAAAATCAAAAGCCCGATGGCGGTGGACACCGCCATGCCCGCGGCGGTCACGTGCGTTGCCATTGCAGTGAGGGCGGAATGCTCGAGGCAACCGTGACCGTTCGCGAAGAAGTTCAAAGTGCCGGTCTCCGCATACAGCCACACCATGCCCAGCAGCAGGCCGAGGTCGCCGATGCGCGTGGTGATAAAGGCCTTTTTCGCCGCCGCCGCCGCGCTCGGTTTGTGATACCAGAACCCGATGAGCAGATAGCTGGTCAGGCCGACGATTTCCCAACAGACGAAGAACAGCAGCAGGTTATTGGCAATGACCACGCCGAGCATCGCCCCGGCGAACAGCGACAGGAAACAGAAGAACCGCGTGAAATTTTCGTCGTGGGCCATGTAGCCGACGCTGAAGATGAAGATCAGCAGGCTGACGAACGAAACCATCACCAGCATGATGGCGGTCAGCGGATCCAGCACCCAGTCCAGCCGCAGCCATTGGCCGCCGAATTGAAGCCAGTTGAAACCGGCGACTTCGCGAAACACGCCGTGTTCGCCATGATGCCCGAGCACCGTACCGAAGGCGCACAGCGACAAGAGAAACGCAAAAACCATCGAAGCGATGGCCAGCGTCGCGGCGAGCTGTCGCTGCGGCTGCTTGTTGACGGCAATGATGGCCGCGGCCATCAGCGGCAGCACCGGAATCAGCCAGAGGTTTTGCGCGATCCAGGTCATCCCTTCAGGTTCCTGATTTCATCCAGGTTGGCGGTTTTGTAATGGCGGTAAATCGCGATGATGAGCGCCAGGCCCACCGCCGCCTCCGCGGCTGCAATGGCAATGGAAAAGATCACAACCATCAGCCCTGACAACGCCTCGGGATGCGGCCCGAACCGCCAGAACGCGATGAAATTCAGGTTTGCCGCATTCAGCATTAATTCGATACCGACCAGCGCGAGGATGGCGTTGCGCCGCGTGACCGCGCCGGCCAGGCCGATGGCGAAGAGCAGCGCGGAAACGAGCAGGCAGCCTTGGAGCGGCGTCATCGATGGCCTCCTGACGAAAATGGAGGATGGAGGATGGAGGATGGCGTAGTCGGCTTTTCCATCTTCGATCCCCCACTTCTTATCCGCGTTTCCGGCTTTTCCTCGCGCATCGCGATGATGACGGCTCCAATCAAAGCGGCCGTCAGCAGCAGGCCGATGACTTCCAGCGGCAGGACGTAACGCGTCATCAGGGTATCGCCGATGTTCTTGACCGTGGCTTCGGGTGCCGGCGGCGCTTCCAAGGGCAAGCTCGTGCTATGCAATACCGCCCAGCCGAGCGTGGTAAAGACGGCGGCCGAAACCAAAAGGCCAGCCAGCCAGCCGGGCGCCACCACAGCCTGGTTGGGCGTTTCGCCGCTGCGCGTCAGCAGGATGGCGAACACGATGAGAATGGCGACCGCGCCGACATAAACAAGGATTTGCGCGAACCCGACGAACTGGGCGCCGAGATTCAGGTAAATCGCCGCCAGCCCGGCCAGCGCCACCACCAGCGACAGCGCGCAATGCACCAGATTGCGCAAGCTCATCGCCGCCGCCGCGGCCAAAAGCGTCACCGCTGCAATGAGGATGAAGGTCAAGGACATGGTTGAATGGCAGAATGGTTAAACCGTTGCATCGTAAAGCACTCGAAGGCGCACGTTTCTTCCCGAATCTCAGCGCTTGTCTGAAGATTCCAATGCGGAACACGGAGCTGAAAAGCTCCGTGAACCCGCAGCCAGGCTGGCTGCGCTACCCGGTAGCGCCGGCTTCCAGCCTGCGGGTGCGGGCGGCATCCTGCCGCCCGTTTAATATTTTCAGACCAGCTCTTGATCCGATTTAACGATTCAACAAAGTAACCAATCACTTTCTTTTTCATTCCGCGTAACGGTAAATGCGTTTGCCGAGTTTTTGTTTTCCCATCAAGCCGCGGCCCAGAATGGCATAGGCGCCAAAAATCAGGGCCGCACTGGCCAGCCAGCGCGTCGGGCCGGCTCCCAGAAAATGCCAAACCCCGGCGGCGACGATGTTGATTAGCGCCAGCGGCAGCATGAATTTCCACGCCAAATTCATCAACTGGTCCATCCTCAGCCGCGGCAGCGTCCCGCGAATCCAGATGAACGTGAAAACCATCGCCAGCAACTTGGCGAAGAACC
>DATJOW010000156.1:0-13006 GCA_035506715.1 Candidatus Acidiferrum sp.
GACGGCAACGTGGAGAGAAAGCGTTTCGAGTTCTTCTCCGGACGGCGATTTAAAATCCACCTCGTACGGCATGCGTGAGCGTGTGACGAAAAGGTCGCCCGCGCGAAGCTTTCGCGTGATCCACGCGCCGCCAACGTCGCGTTCCCGGAATTCCGCCGTGCCGCGCAGCGTGCATGAAATGTGCGGCTCTGGGGTGGCCGGCACGAGGAAGCGATCCACGACCCGCGGAAACTGCCAGCGCCGGGCATAAAGCCCCGGCCACTGAAGTGCCACGCTATCCGCCACCACTTCCCCAGTGAGATACCGGGGAAACGCGGCGGCAGTGCTGCGTTCGGGTGTGTTCATGAAGCGAAAATCAAAATACCGCCGTGAGGGGGCTGGGGCAACGATTTCGAATCGCCATTCAACTCAAACGCTATTCCGCATTGTCATCTGAGATGACAATCGACGTTATGTCAATCGTACATCCAGAATGTTAATTGAAGCCCGTCTCGAAATTGGAGCTTACTGATGAGCCGATTTTGTCAGGAATCTGTCAGGAAACTGAAGAGCTCTCTCAAAACGCCAATGAACAGAGGCAAAGGCGGCGGGTTTTGATTTCAAACTCAATGTCGTTAAAACCCTTGATTCTATTGGCGATTTTCAACAAATGGTGGAGGCGGCGGGAGTTGAACCCGCGTCCCTGACAAATTAACCGGCCGCGACTACATGCTTAGTCCGAAATGTTTTTTCTGCTGTGCGATGGCGTCCGGACTCGAATCGCACGGCCTAGTCCGCATGAATTTTTCTCGGCCAACGGCGCGCGGTCCCCGCCGTCAACCATGCCTGCTGTGGCGTTCCTCCGGCGTAGCAGGTGTTCCCCGGCGAACGTCGCGGACAATTAGGCCGCGAGAGCCAACTCTTCGTTAGCGGTTTGTTTTGATGCGATGATTAACGAGGCCAACGCATCGTCCTCGGCATGCCGCCTCCGGCGCATTTCCCAGGTCGAAACCGGTACGCCCCCTCCCTTTCGGCTCATCATAATCTCCCATCCTACCACTTTCGTCAAGCATCACGCGATCTGCTGGCGCAAATCCCGTTGCGGGATCATGCCACCAGTGATAGTTTCCCCAGTAACTTAAAAGCCTATGAAAGAAAACCCTTTACCGACTTCGCGCCGGCAGTTTCTCAAGACGTCACTCACTTTGCCGGTCGCCTTGGCCGCCGCCCCGGCGGTGGTCACCCAAACGGTTTCCGCCGAGGACAAACCCGCCGCCCAGGCTGCCACCAACATCGCAACGCCCCTGCCCCGGCGCCAACTCGGCAAGAACGGCCCGCCCGCCACGATGTTGTGCATGGGCGGCATGATGAGCGCCCTCAGCCCCGAGTACATCGACCTCGCCTGGGCTTCGGGCATCCGCTATTTCGACACGGCGGACTGCTATCTCGGGGGTAAATCCGAAAAAATCTTCGGTCAGTGGCTCGCCAAATATCCGGAGCGCCGGAAGGAAATCTTTCTCGTGTCCAAGGACCATCCGCGCCAGGGCCCCAAAGAACTGCTGGAAATGATCGACCGCCGCCTCGCGGCCTGCGGAACTACTTATCTCGACGCCTTCTACATCCATGGCATCGGCACGCGCGAATACGGCCTGGGCTCGCTGGGTTGGCCCAAAAGTGACGAGTTTAAAAAGGTGGCGGAACGGCTCAAAAGCTCCGGCAAGGTCAAAATGGTCGGCTTTTCCTGCCACGACGGCCGGCTCAACGATTATCTCACCGCGGCGGCCGAGGGCGGTTTTGTGGACATCATCATGCTCCGCTACACGCCGTTTTTCAGCAAGGGCGACGCTTTTGACAAGGCGGTGGACGCGGCGCATCAGGCCGGCATCGGACTCGTGGCGATGAAGACGATGCGTAACACCCAGGACATCCCCAAACGACTGCCCGACTTCGATAAGCTGGGGCTGACCACACACCAGGCGGTGTTGCAGGCCTGCTGGAGCGACCCGCGCATCTCGGTCGTCTGCAACATGATTGACAATGTCGGGCAAATGCAAGCCAGCTCCGCCGCCGCCCGCAATTACCGGGAACCGCTTAAAACCACGCAGATTCGACTGCTCAAGGAAACCATCCTCGCCGCGCGCCCAACCCTGTGTCCGGGCTGCCCGTCCTGCGATGCGTTCGCCGCCACTTCGGACTTTGCGCTGCATGACATCGCCCGCTACGTGACCTACTACGAACAAGACGGCCATGCGGGCGCCCGTGAGTTGTATCACGCCCTGCCGGCCTCCGCGCGCGACGCCTCGGCGGTGGACCTGGCCGCTTTGCGCGACCGCTGCGCTTTCCATGTGAATTATCCGGATATCGTGAAACGTGCCGAGCGTTGCTTCGCGTAAGCCGGCCTCCTGCCGCATGGCTGCCTCCGCCGCCGACCGACCGCCGACCGGAAACCGCAAGACGTTCCGGCGCACCAAGGTCTCTGTCGGGGAGCGAACCGCCAGCGTGGCGATCGTCGTTT
The DNA here is from genome assembly GCA_035506715.1 of Candidatus Acidiferrum sp. Lineage (GTDB taxonomy): Bacteria > Verrucomicrobiota > Verrucomicrobiia > Limisphaerales > UBA11358 > UBA11358. The sequence goes on from DATJOW010000156.1 coordinate 2,495, forward strand.
TGCTGGGGGCCATCGGTGTCGCTATTTTCATCAAGGGCCGGCACTATGATCCCGGCCGGTTCATGCTTCGCACCAGTGCGCTGCAATCCACCGTCGCCGAAGTCAAAGGGAAAGCCGGAACCGCCGCCGGCGCCGATGTGGAATCCGGCGGCTCGCGCCCCTCGGGCGCAAGGCCAACCGCCGGAGAAGACGAAGGCGAACCGGCCGAGGGGCACGCGGGCGCCGCTCCCGCCGGCAAGGGCGAGCCGCTGGATCTCAAACTCGACGGGCTCAAGCCCATGGCCGACACGGAATTCTATAACGCGGACAACTTGTTCGAAAAAATCGACGGGCGCGCCCCGGCCTACCTGACTTTCAATTTCCAGCAACTGCGCTGCCGCTCCTTCACCGTTGCCGGTGCCCCGGGCAGCTTCGTGGATGTTTACGAATATCGGTTCGATACGCCGGTGAACGCCTTCGGCATGTTCGCGCTGGAACGTGACCCCAAGGGTAGTCCGTTGGCTTTTGCCCCGGACGGCTACGCCAGCGGGATGGGGTTCTTTTTCCGCCAGGGAAACTGTTATGTCCAGGTGCTGGCCTCAGACCCGAACGACAAAACGTTGGAGCTGGCGAAGGCCATCGCAGAGAACCGGGCGAATCATCTTCCCGCCGACGACACCGGACTGGCGGCCCGACGGCGCCTGCCGGCCGCCGGCCTGGACCCGGCGAGCGTGCAGTTTGTGCAGGAGAACGCCCAAGGCCAGTCATTTTTGAAAAACGTCTTTCAAGCCAGCTACGATTTCGCCGGCCAAAAGGTGCCGTTCTTCCTGATGGTAACCTCGCCGGCGGATGCGGCGGACGCCTGGAAAGCCTATCTGGCTTTTGCCGGGCAGTTTGGCGGCCAGGTAACGCCCCTGCCAGACATGAGCGGCGCGAAGGTTTTCGCCGCCCAGAATTTCGGCACGTGGAAGGTGATCTATCAACGCGCCGGCGAGCTGGGCGGTGTTTACGATGTCGCCGATCTGGAAACCGCCCGGCAATTCACCGAAAAATATCTGGCTGGAGAAATGAAGTAATGCTATGCTAAAGCGCAGCTTATGAAAGCTGGGCCGGCAAAAACCAAGGCGGGCTCGTCCGGCGATGCGGCGGCCGCCGGCATCAGCCGGCGCGAATTCCTCGCGCGCGCGGGAGCCGCGGGCGCGCTCCTGGCGGGCGCGGCAGCGGGCGGGTATGCCCTGTGGCAGCCGAACCCTTTCGTTCCCGGATTCCAGGCCGAACAGGGATTACAGCTTCCGAGTTTTGCTCTGGAACCCAGCAAGACGCTGCCCGCCCTGGCCATCGCCCACGGCACCGACCGCGAAAAAACCATCCGCGCTGTTTTCGCTGCTCTCGGCGGCATGGGCCGTTTCGTCAAAAAAGGCGACGTGGTCATGCTCAAACCCAACGTGGCGTTCGACACGCCCCCCCCGCTGGCCGCGACCACACATCCCGAAACACTGCGGGCGGTGGCGAAGCTGGTGCTGGAAGCCGGCGCGGCCAGGGTTTACGTTGCCGACAATCCCATCAACAGCCCGACGGGGTGCTTTCTCAAGAGCGGCTTGCGCCAGGTGGCCGATGATTTGAATCTGGACTTGCTCTACCCGGAGGCCAACGGCTTCGCCCCGCTGCAACTCGACGGCGAAGTCCTCCGCAACTGGACTTTTTTCCACGAGCCTTTCCGGAAGGCGAACAAGGTTATCGGGGTCGCGCCGTGCAAGGACCACAACCTTTGCCGCGCCTCGATGACGATGAAGAACTGGTACGGCCTGCTGGGCGGACGGCGCAGCCAGTTTCACCAGTACATCCACAGCATCGTTTCCGATTTCGCGCTGATGATGAAACCGACACTCGTGGTGCTGGACGGCATGAACGTGCTGATGAAAAACGGCCCGACCGGCGGGCGGCTCTCGGATGTGAAGCCGATGAACACGATGGTGGCCGGCACGGACATGGTGGCGGTGGACAGCTACGGGTACACGCACCTGATGGAGCGCGACCTGGCCGAACTGACGTATGTTCACAAGGCCGAGGCGCGCGGTTTGGGCAGCGCGAAGTGGCAGGACATGATTTACAAGGAAGTCCAAGCCTGAACATGAAAGCCCGCACCGCCCGTCGTATCGCCCAGGTTTTCTTTTTCAGTCTGTTTCTCTTCTTCGTTTTCATCACCGACCTGCGTTATCTGAAGGGCTATCCGGTTTCGCTGTTTCTCGAACTGGACCCGCTGGTGGCCTTTGCCACGGCCATCACCACGCACACGATCTACATGGGCCTGCTGTGGAGTTTGCTGTTGATCCTGCCAACCCTGCTGTTCGGGCGCATTTTCTGCAACTGGATTTGCCCCTACGGCATCCTGCACCATTTCATCGGCTGGCTGCTGGGCAAGCGCCGGGCCGAGGAGCGCGAGCGGATCGAGGCCAACCGCTACCAAAAACTGTACTCGCTCAAATATGTCATCCTCATCGCCATGATCGTGGCGGCGATTTGCGGCAGCCTGCAAATCGGCTGGTTGGACCCGATCTGCCTGTTCCACCGCTCGATGTCCGTGGCAATTCTGCCCTTGTTGAACCTTTTTTTCCCGGCGAGCATCTATGTGCACCAGTATTTTCACGCCGGCGCGTGGGCGGTGGGGTTCATGCTTCTGCTCCTGGTGGGTATGAACGTGGTGATCCCGCGGTTTTTCTGCCGGGTGCTCTGCCCGTTGGGCGCGTTTCTCGGCACGTTGTCCACGGCGGCCCTGTGGCGCATCGACCGCGACCCGCAGAAGTGCGTGGATTGCGACCTCTGCCTGAAAAGCTGCGAAGGCGCCTCCGACCCGCACACCCAACTGCGCAAGAGCGAGTGCTTCGTCTGTTTCAACTGCATCGAGGACTGCCCGGAGGATGCGATCTCCTTCAAGTTCATGCCGTCGCTTCAGCGCGAAATCACCGCGCCCGTCGTGCCGGCGCGGCGCGCGTTTCTCGGCACGCTGATCGGCTTGGGGTTCTTCGCCTTCGGCCGGGCCACCGGCGCCGCGGACCGGAATTACAGCAAGAAAGTCATCCGCCCGCCGGGTTCGGTGGAGGAAAAGGATTTTCTCGACCGCTGCATCAAGTGCGACCAGTGCATTCGCACCTGTCCGACCAACGTGCTGCAGCCGGCGGTGCTGGAATCCGGCCTGGAAGGCATCTGGACGCCCATCCTCAACATGAAGCTGGGCTACTGCGAGGTGAACTGCACGCTCTGCGGCCAAGTTTGCCCGACCGGCGCGATTCAAAGGATTTCCATCGAGGAAAAGACCGGTACCGGGCCGTTTGTCGAGGAAGGGCCCATCCGGCTCGGCACGGCATTTTTCGATCACGGCCGCTGCCTGCCGTGGTCCATGGAAACTCCGTGCGTCGTCTGCGAGGAAGTCTGCCCGGTGTCGCCCAAGGCGATTTACTCGCGCGAGGTTACCATCTCCAGGCGCGACGGCAGTCCCATCACGCTGCGCCGGCCGTACGTGGACCCGGCGCTGTGCATCGGCTGCGGCATTTGCGAGCATGAATGCCCAGTCACTGACGAAGCGGCCATCCGCGTCACCGCCGTGGGCGAAACCCGGTCACGGGACCGCCGGCTGCTGATGGACGGCGGCGTGACCAGCGCGCCCCGGAGCCTGGAAAGCAAGCAGCGGTAATGGCGGCAATTGGCAGGTTTTCCGCTTTCCGTTCTTGCCTTTTGGATTAATCATTCGCCCATGGAAAAGGTCTCCTCCGGCCAGCGCCCGCGCGCCTGCCGCGCCTGCGGCAAAAAATTTGATTATCCTGTCAAGGGCAGCGCCGCCACGCGGCATCATTGCGCGGATTGTGCCACGTTGCCGGCTGACGTGCGCAAAATTCTGGAGCGGCTGCACAACCGGATCACGCAGCTGGAAAATCAGTTGCGCCGGCTTCAGGAAAGGCCCGGCAGCCCGCCACCGGCCAATTGACTGACCGAGAACGAACCTGCTGTTTTGCAGCGGCCAGCGCGGGCTGGCTCGAATTTCATCGCCTTCCCGGAGAAGTCAGAGCCGACTCCCGTCGGCTGCTACGATTTAAAGAGGATGCCAAGCCGGAGCCGCTCTTGGCTTAATTCACCCCGGTCTTCATCCGCGCCAGCAGGTCGAGACAGGCTTTCGCCTCGCGTTCCAAGGCCTGGCGTTCCGCCACGTCAATTCCGCGCGGATCGAACCGGTACCGGTAGTGCAGGCGGAGCAAGGCCTGCAAGGGCACCCGCAAATCTCTCAGGGCCGGGTTGTCCAAGGCGCGCTCCAGCCAGTCGGACAGCGGTTCACTGGCCTGGCGCGGGATGCCGCGCTCGGCCAACCTCGTCTCCAGCTGATAAAATTCCGAATCGAGCCCCGGCCAGGATAAGGCCGCGTCATCGCCCGCCCGGCGCTGGCGGCGCTGCCGGCGGCGGCCGGGGCGAAACAGGATCTGGTAGAGCAACAACGCCAGCACCGGGACCAGCGCCCACAGGAAAAAGCGGCGCCATTCCGTCCTGCCCCAACGGAATTTGGCGATCTGAAACCCGATCCAGGACCACGCATCCGAAACCCGCTGCATGAAGTCGGCGCGGCCGCTTTCGGTGGCGACCCAAGAGGCCGGCGTCGTGTCGAAATCGATCCAGGTCTTGTTCTCCGGGTCCCACACCAGGCACCAGGCGTGGGCGTCGCGGTCGCGCACCACGTATCCGTTCCGGGCGTTTTCATGGACGGCGTACCCGACGGCGTAACGGGCGGGGATGCCCAGCTCGCGGAGGAGCAGGACCGTGGCGGTGGCGAAGTACTCGCAATGACCGCTGCGGCTATGCAGCAAGAACTGGCCCACCGGCGTCGTGTTGGTGCCCGGCATTTTGTCCGGCCCCAGCCAGGTGCTGTACCTGAAGTTGTTTTGAAAGAACCCCTGCACGGCCTGAAGCGTCCGCTGCTGGTTTTGGCCGGATAAATTCAGTTCCGCCAGCACGCGGCGCAGCGCCGGCCGCTCGTTGCTGGAAATCAGAAGATCCCAATTGGTATCCGGCGGCGAATCAATGGTCTGCCCCGGACCGTAGAACGCGTCGAAGACAACCAGCCCCGGCCCTTCGGCCAGGATGGCCCCGGTTTTGTTTTGATGCAGCAGATAGGCATTCAAGTTCTCGAGCCGGCCACTGCCGGGCGGGAGGGGAAGGAGCCCCGCCGGATTGCCGGAATCCTTGGTGTTCCCAGTGAGATAGCAGGCGATCTGCACCGCCTCCGGGTTGGTCTTGTCCGGCAGCAGAATCCAGGTGTTCTCATTTGTGCCGGCGTGGGTCAGGCTTTCAAATTTATTGCGGGCGCGGCCGGCAAACCAGGTTTCCCGGCGGAATTCCTGGTAGCTGGCCTCCCGCAAATAGGTCGGCGGTGGCGCGCCGGCGGCTGGGTAGATCCGTACCACGATCTTGCTCGACAGTTTCAAGCGCCCGATCTGCCCCAGAGCGGTTGCCCGCTGAGTCGGATCCGACCGGGGCCGCATGAAGCGGGCGAGCATTTGCGTGTTGATCCCTCCCACCCACAGCCCCAGGCGGTTCAAGCCGCCCTGGCTCAGGTAGCCGAGGCCGATGGCGAGGATCAGGACGGCGCTCCAGATGGCGCCGCGGAACCTCCGGGAACGCAGCGGCCATAACGCCCAGGCCAACAGGGCGCATTGCCCCCAGAAGAAAGTCTCGTCGCCGTTGTTGGCGCGAATGCTCGCGGCAAACAGGCAAACGATGAAGTAAGGATAGCCCGCATCCAGCTGCGGGGCGGGTGCCACGGGACGCTTTGCCCGGCGGTCCTGCTTCTGCCGCCAGCGCAGAATGAGGGAAATGGCCGTGAGCGGCACGGACCCGCTCAGGCTGTAGGCTTGGGCGGCGATCAGGGGGAAGAACAGCATGGGCAGCCAGCGCAACAGGGCGGTTGCTGTTCGCTCGCCGGACAGGCCGACCCGGGTGCCAACGGTCAACGCCGACCCATGAAACAGGTTGCCGTATCCACCCGGGCCGGCGTTGGCGCCAAACGCAAAAATGCCGGCCGCCAAAAACAGCAACACGCAGAAATTCCAGACCCGTTGAAAATCACCGTCGGTCACGTCCCAGCGCGAGCTCATCCGCCGGGCGCTTTCCAGAATCAAGGCCAGCAGAGCGCCGACAACCAGGAACCCGGTTTGCCAGCCCCAGAACAACAGGGTCGCGCCCAGGAGGAAGGGCGGCGCCGGGGTTGTCCGGCTGGCTTCGGTAGGTGGCGTCGGTTTCATGGTCGGGTCATCCGGGCAAACGGGCCAAACCCTGCTCAACTCGTCCCGGCTCCAGCGCCAGGAACCGGTGTGGTTCATCCCGCAGCGGACCCGGATCGAGTGTGCCCCCGCTGCGCGCCATCACCAGCACCAGCACGGGGACATTGAGCGCCTGGAGTTTTTTCACAAAGGCGCGCCGCGGCTCATCCCAGGCGAGCAACACGCAGACGCAGCCGCTGACCGCCGAAACGTGGCTGAGCACCAAGTGTTCCAATATGGCAAACGGTTTGTCGGGACACTCGCGGACCCCCGCCAGAATTTCCAACATTCGGTCCGTGTGCCCCACTCCCCGCCCCGCGGTGAAGCAGTAGGATTCGGCCCCCACAAACAAAAGGTCGAGCAGCGATTCCTGGGTCAGGATCGTGCAGGCAAACGAGGCAGCCACAGACACGGCTTCCTCCAGAATTTCGCTGTAGGGCTCATCGAGAAACGTGTCGAGCACGAGCGCGTGCCGGACAAAGAACTCGTCCTCGAACTCCTTCACGATCGGCCGGCCGGCTTTGGCCCAACTGCGCCAGTGGATGTGCCGCAGCGGATCGCCCCGGCGATATTCCCGCAAAGCGACGAATTCATCACTGCGCCCGACGTTGGCAGCGAGGGCCACGCCGCCTTCCTGGTATCTCATCGAGCCCGGCAGGGCGATGGGCGGCAAGTTGTAGCGTCTCGGCAGAATCAGCACGGTCTGTGGGGCGGGCACGGTGACGCATGAGCGGAACAGGCCCAGGGGATCGGTCCGGGCCACGCTGGCGCCCGTGAACCGCAAAACGCCGCGCCGCCGCGGGAGAATTTCCATGCGCACCTCCACTTGCCCCCGAGGCGACAAAGCCGGAACCAGGCCCTCCCGGAGTGTCACCCGCTGGAAGGGGTGGTCGCGGCGCCGCTCGCCGAATCGAAAGGAACGGGCGCGCCGGCTCTCCGCCTTTTTAAAAGCCAACCAGTCGGGAAAAGCCGGACGCGGGTCGGCCAGGTTTTCCTGCAACGTCAAACCCGCTTGCGGCCGGCCGGTCAGGTTCTGAACCCGGACCCAATAAACCAGAGGTTGGCCTGCCGTGCCCAGGCGTGGCAGCGTCCGCTGCAGGGAAAATCGCGCCCGAAACACCCAGCTGACGGCAAAGGCCAAAACCAAAAAAGTCAGCATGAGCGAAAACGCCTGGTACGTGACGGTGTTTTCGATGTCCAGCCCAATGGAACCGGTGACCAGCACCGCGCCGGCCACACAGAACCCCGCCGGCGTAAATCGCCGGCTCGACCAATACCACGAACCGGAGCTGACCCGGTACATCCGGTAAATCAATTTGTAGATCGGCCTCACGGGAAAGGCGGAAGGCCAAAGGCCGAAGGCAGACCCTGGGGGGCGCTTGAATCAGAATCTGTTTGGTTTTTCATTCTGCCTTCTTCCTTCTTCAATTTCCCGTTTACGCCGGCACCTTGAGCTTTTTTAAAACGTCTTCCACCACGCCCGGCGCGGTAACGCCGGAAAAGCGCGCCTGCGGTTCCAGCACCAGCCGATGCGCAATGACGGGAACGGCGAGCGCCTGAATCTGCTCCGGCGCGACAAAATCCTGCCCCTCGAACAAAGCCAGCGCCTGAGCGGTTTTCATCAGGGCAATCGAGGCGCGCGGGCTGGCGCCGAGCTGGACGCCCACGGCGGTCCGGGTGGCGCCGGCCAGGTCCACCGCATACCGTTTCAATTCTTCGCTGATCCGCACTTGCTCCACCGCCCGGCGGAGCTCCTGGACATCGGCCCGCGTCGCGCAGGGTTTCAAATCGTCCAGCGGATGATTGTGTTCCTGAGCGGTGAGGATGGCCACCTCTTCCGCCGGAGGCACATAACCGAGGGTGAATTGCATGGCGAACCGGTCCATCTGCGCCTCCGGCAGAGGATAAGTGCCGCGGAATTCGACCGGGTTCTGGGTGGCAATGACGAAAAAAAGGTCTGTCAGGTTGCGGCGTTCGCCTTCCACGCTCACCTGCCCTTCGCCCATGGCCTCGAGCAGCGCCGATTGGGTGCGCGGCGAGGCCCGGTTGATTTCGTCGGCCAAAAGGATGTCGGTGAACACCGGGCCTTCGTGAAAATGAAACTGCTGGTCCTGCTGGCTGAACACCGACACGCCCAGGATGTCCGACGGCAGGAGGTCGGGGGTGAACTGGATGCGTTTGAACCGGGCATCAATGGACCGGGCGAGCGCCTTGGCGAGGGTGGTCTTGCCGGTGCCGGGAAAATCCTCGAGCAGCACGTGCCCGCCGCTGGCCAGGGCCGCCAGCAGCTTGCGCGTGGAGCCGGCCTGACCGCGCATGACTCGGGCAATGTTCTCGGCAATTTTACGGTAGGTTTCACGGGCGGCGGCAAGGTCGGTTGGTGTCATTACTGCCGAAAGTAACGCGCCAAGCTGTCTCCTGCGAATAAAAAAGCGGCGACCGTCCGGCTTCCGGTTTCTGCTTTTCAATCTCAGTCCATTTCGAAAATCTCCTCAATGGACAGCTTGAAGAGACGGGCCACCTTGAACGCCAGCGGCAGGCTGGGATCATACTTTTCCGTCTCGATGGCGTTGACGGTCTGGCGCGAGACATCGAGTTTGTCCGCCAGATCGGATTGCGACCATTCCTTCGCCGCGCGCAGTTCGCGCAACCGGTTTTTCATCGGTTCCTCCACCAGGAGGCCATCGCGCCAATGCCGTAATAAGCCCACATCATGAAAAATGCCCATTCTGCGCGAAATTCCGGTGCACCAACGGCTTCCCGCACAAATCGGTAGCCAAAACAAGTGAATCCCGTGGCAATGGCGGAAAAGGCAAATGCCTCGGTAACCCCTTTTCTCCACATCTCATCCATGTCCGAAATCGCGCGCAGGATGATGGCGGCAACATAAATGTTCGCCGCCACCACCGGCACCAGAAACAGCCAATGTGCCTGTGACTGCTCCGGGAAAAAGTAGCACACGGCGATAAGCGCCAACGCATACACGGCCATGCCGATCGTCATTCGAATAATAATGTTCTTCCCCCATTTCATAAATTTCCTATTGGTAGCGGCGGTTGAAAATGAAATGACCGAGGACATAGAAAATCAGCAGCAGTACAAAAACCGAGCCTACGGTGCCGATGTCCCAAAGCGCACCAGGATTTACCGCGGACGGAAAGATCGCTTGGAAAAATCCCGCCTTGTCCAAGCGCTGCCAGAGCAGGACACAGAAAAATGTCGCGCTCACCGTAAAAAGTATTGTCGCCAGGGTTATCCGCTGGTGCAGCTCGTCCATGCCGCGGATCCACCGCGCCAGATTCCACGCCCAGAGCAAAATGGCAAGGAAAGGCGCCAGCGCAATCAAGCACCGCCACGCCACCGGCAGGTGTGCTATCTGGCGAATAAACGCCAGATCGCTCGCACCCGAAATGAGCGCGGCCCAGCACAGCCAGCCGTTCACTTTGTTGTCCACGCGAAAGGAATACTCCTTTTTGCCGAACCAAATTTCATCAGGAACATTGCGTTTGTTGTTCATAACAAAACCAATGTAAAGCATCCTTTACAGTGTGTCAAGTATTCTTTACATAAAATTCGGCGGCTTTCCGCACTTTCTGCCTCCATCGTAAAGTGGCCCATCGTCCCACTTTGACGCTTGCGTCTTGGACTGCGGTGGCCCTCGACCGCTTTGGAATCAGCGACACCCGCGGTCACAAAAAAGCGTCGGAGGACTGGCGCATTGCAGGACGCTTTACGCCTCCGGCAAAATAAAAACGAGGCGGGAATTGCTTCCCGCCTCGCGCGATTTTCGTTGGTAGGGACACCGCGCTGCGGCGTCCGCGGACGGCCCGGCGGGCCGTCCCTACCGCTTTAATAATCCATTCCGCCCATGCCGCCGCCGCCGGGCATCGGGGCTGCCGGCTTTTCCTTCTCCGGCACTTCGGTGATGAGGCACTCGGTCGTGAGCAGCAGCCCGGCAATCGAGGCTGCGTTCTGCAGCGCGGTGCGGGTGACCTTCTTCGGGTCCACCACGCCGGCCTTGACGAGGTCTTCGTACTCGTTGGTAGCCACGTTGTAGCCCTCGTTGCCCTTGCGCTTCTTGACTTCCTCGACGACGACTGAGCCTTCGACGCCGGCGTTGTCGGCCAGCGCGCGCAACGGCGATTCCACGGCCCGCTTTACGATGTCCACGCCGATTTGCTCGTCCTCGTTCGCGCCCTTGACGGCTTCAATCGCGGACAGGCAGCGCAAC
>DATJOW010000157.1:0-3417 GCA_035506715.1 Candidatus Acidiferrum sp.
CCCCACCTGAATCAAATAATTTCCGGTCACACGGCGTGACCGACCCGTTCTCATGGAATGTGCTGTGCCCAATTGTCAGCAGCGTGAACCGACCGTGCTTGGCCGGAAGTTGAAGCGTCTTCGTCCGTGGGTGCAAACCGGCTTCCTCGCCGTCTGGCTCGCCCCGCTGGACCGGTGGTTGCACGGCATCCCTGGCTGCGTTTTCCACTGTTACTCGTGTCCGCTATCCTCGTTCGCCTGTCCGGTGGGTGTGGCGGCCAATTACGCCGCGTTGCTGCCGGCCGCGTTCGAAGTGCCGTACCTCCTGATCGGCGTGCTGTTGGCCGTCGGCGCCCTGGGCGGCGCCCTGGTTTGCGGCTGGGCTTGTCCGTTCGGTTTTCTCCAGGATCTGCTGGGGAAAATCGTCCCGCGAAAAATTTCCCTGCCGGGCTGGCTGGGCTACCTGCGCTACGTGGTGTTGGTAGGATTGGTGCTGTTGCTGCCGATGGTACTCGGTTTCAAAGGTATCCCTTTTGAGAAACAGGTCGTTTCCATCTGCCGGCTTTGTCCGGCAGGGGCGCTGGAAGCCGGCCTGCCGTACTCCATACAAAGCGTGTTGGCCGGCAACGGCTGGATGATGAGCGGATTCAAAACCGCCATCCTCGTTTCCTTCCTTGCCGCGGCACTGGTCATTTACCGTCCCTGGTGCCGTATTTTTTGTCCGCTGGGCGGATTCCTCGCGCTGGGCAATCGGCTCAGCCTGTTTCATCTCCGGTTTAATCCCAAGGAATGCGTCGAATGCAACCTGTGCCGGAGCCGGTGCCCGGTGGGGGTGAAGGTGGATCAGGCGGTGAACGTCTCTGGCTGCATCCGCTGCCTCGAATGCACTGCGTGCGGCGCCATCGAGCCGAGCATCGCCCGACCGCAAAAAAATACGGCCCCGTAAGCTTCAGCTCGTGCCGCGCCATCCTGGAAGCGGGCAATCCTGGCAAGTCCGTCGGGTTCGTTTCAACGATGCCAGCCGCCGCGGTAATGTCCGCCCCCATAGCCGCCGCCGAAGGAAAACACCACCGCCGGACGGTACCCGCCGTAATAATAAGCGGGGCGGTAGTACGGATAATAGTAACCTGAATAATAAGGCGAGTAGGGCCGATACGAATACGCGTAATAATTGAACGTCTGCGTATCCGGAATCACATAAACCGACGAGGACGGAACATAGATGGGGTCCACCTGGACCGAGGTCACCGTCGGCTGGGTCGCGATGTTGACCGTGGCCGTGGCCGTGCTGGTGGCCGTGGCGGATGCCGGCACCGCAGCCGTCGGCTGGCTGGCCCGCGGCTGGTTCATCATCGTGTTGATGACGGTGTCGGAAACGCCCTGTTGCTTGAGGTAGATGATTTGACCCGCGTCCAGGCCGTAGCTGCTCCCGGAATTGCGGATGAAATTGATGATGGTTTCGTCGCCTACCTTGGCCTTGGAAAGCTGGATGATTTGGTTGACGCCGTAGGACAACAACGGTGCGGGTTGCCCGGTACTGGCGGTGGCCGTGGTGGTCGTGCCCGAATCCTGGGCCGGGACGGTGCGCGCTGCCAGGACGAGCGCAGTCGCGAGCGTGAGGGTGGAAAGCCAGCGGAAAGAGGTTTGAGTTTTCATAAAATCAACACCTGCTCAATTCAACACCGCAGAGTCGCGCCGGTTGCGCAGGTTGTCAAGGCGGGCGCCAGGGGGATCACGGTAACCGGCAGGCGAAAAGTGCAACGCCGAAAATCCCATTGAATTCACGGCCTTTTCAATCCTCCTCGTCCTCGTTCTCATCCTCGAACAGCCAACAAAGACGGCGGACGCGAGCGGCCACCAGGCCGAATCTGCTCAGGGCGAGACCGCACGATAGAAACGGAGCCGATAATTGGTGGCCGTGCGGTCGGTGAAGGTGAGCGAACTGCTGTTGGCGGAGTAATTGGTCAGGTCAATCCAGACGACCGGGTTGGCGCCCAGGTTGGTGGTGGCCTGAAGACGATAGTTGAAATTCGTCGCAAGCGTCAGCGTGAGGACGAACCCGTTGGTGCGCCAGACCAGCGGCCCGCTGAATTGCGAGAACGGCGCAGGCTGGTTGGTGGCCGGCACATCGGCCCCGAACTCGCCGGTGTCGCCCCCCGCTGACGTGGCGGTGGCGGAAAAGTACTGCCCGGCGTAGTTGCCGGTGGTGTTGGTCAGCGCGAACAGGGCACTCCCGGAACCGTCGGTGGTCACACTCACGCTGCCGACGTAAAACTGGCCTTCTCCGTAACCGCTCGAATCGGCCGCCAGATTGCGGTAAACATCAATGGAAAAACTGCGGCTGGCTTTGCTGTTCAATTTACCCAGGACAATCGTGCTCGCGGCGTAACCGAAGGCGTTGGTGATCACGGGGAAATTTTGGAGATTGTTCGGACCCGTATCGGCGTCACCGGCATCGTTGAGCGTCACGCCGTCGTTGTTCAGGTCAATGCCCAGGGCGCCGTTGCCGAAGATGGAATTGCCGCGAATGGCGTTGTTGGTCGTGCTGGCATCGTACAGGACCACGCCGGGGCCGCCGGCAAAGGCGATGGTGTTGCCCGCGCCGGGAGGCAGGCCGCCAATGAAGTTGCCGGTCGCGCCGTTCTGCAAGCCGACATTGGCAAAACCGTTGCCGAGCGCATTGGTGCCGGTTATGTCGGCTCCAACGCAGTTTCCTTGAACGAGATTGCCGCTGGTGTTCGTGTCGCTGATAAAAACGCCATACGTGGTGTTGCCGGAGATGAGATTGGCCGCTCCAGCCGTCGTGCCGCCGAGCAGGTTCCCCCCGGAAGCGCCCCATACCGCCAGCCCGGCAAATCCGTTGGCCAAGGCGATTTTGCCGGACACATCCGTCCCGATGAAATTGCCCTGAACGATGTTGCCGTTGGCGTTGGCACCGCCGATCACGACGCCATAGGAGCCATTGCCGGAAACAACGTTGCCCAGGCCGGCAGCAGTTCCGCCCACAGTGTTGGTGCCGGCGGAAGTCCAAACCCCGATGCCACAGAAGCCGTTGGCGACAATATTTGTACCTCGACGGCCGACGCCGATAAAGTTGCCTTCAATCAGATTGCCGCCGGTCCCGGCATCCGACAGGAGAATCCCTTCCGAGTCGTTGCCGGAAATCACGTTTGCCGCGGCAACGGTGGTGCCACCGACAGTGTTGCCTGTGGCTCCACCCCAAATCCCCACGCCGGCAAAATGATTGCCGAGCGCACGCAAACCGGTGGGATCGGCCCCAATAACATTACCTTGAATCAGATTTCCGTTCGCGCCGCCCAGCACGATGCCGTAATTGACATTACCCGAAAGCACGTTGGCGGCTCCCGCAACCGTTCCGCCGATCAAGTTGTTGGTCGCGCCATTCCAGACGCCGACGCCAACATCACCGTTGCCCAC
>DATJOW010000158.1:0-22976 GCA_035506715.1 Candidatus Acidiferrum sp.
ATGCCGGTGATTTCCTGCGGGGGCATGCGGTATCAATTCAAGTGGCAGGATGTGAAGCCCAAGGAGATCCCCCGCGCCAGCCAGGAAAACCTCGAGGCCTGCATCCACCGCGCCATCGAACTGGGCATCAACCACATCGAAACCGCGCGCGGCTACGGCACGTCCGAAATGCAACTGGGCGAGGTGCTGCCGAAACTGCCCCGGGACAAAATCCTCGTCCAGACCAAGGTGTCACCCCGGGCCTCGACCCGGGATTTCCTGAAGACCTTTGCGACGTCGATGAAATATCTCCAGCTCGACCACGTGGATTTGTTTTCGCTCCACGGCATCAACAACCGTGAGCTGCTGGACTGGTCGCTCCGGAAGAACGGCTGTCTCGCCGCCGCGCGCCGGCTGCAGAAAGAGGGCCGGGTGCGGTTCGTCGGCTTTTCCACCCACGCGACGACGGATGTGATCCTGGACGCAGTGAACAGCGGCGAATTCGATTACCTCAACGTGCACTGGTATTTCGTGAACGACCTGAACCGGGCGGCGGTCGAGGCGGCCCACCGGCGGGACATGGGCGTGTTCATCATCAGCCCGAACGACAAGGGCGGCAAACTGTACGAGCCGCCGAAGAAACTGGTCGAGCTCTGCGCGCCGCTGTCGCCGATGCAATTCAACGATCTGTACTGCCTGGCGCGGCCGGAGGTGCACACACTGAGTTGCGGCGTGATGCGCCCGTCGGATTTTGACGAGCACGTCGCGGCCCTGGATTTTTACGACCGGATCCCGGAGACGATTGCGCCCATTGAGAAGCGGTTGCGCGCGGAGATGGAGCGCATGTTGGGGGCGGACTGGTGCGCGCGCTGGTTCGAGGGGTTGCCGAATTTCGGAGAGGTGCCGGGACAGATTAACGTGTCGGAAATCCTGCGGCTGTGGACGTACGCGAAGTCGCTCGACCTCGTGGCGTGGGGGAAAATGCGCTACAACCTGCTGGGGCAGGCGGACCACTGGTTCCCCGGCGTCAACGCGGCCAAAGTCCGGGAAACGGATTTGACCGCCGCCTTGCGGAACAGTCCCTTTGCCGCCCGGATTCCCGACATCCTCGAAGAATCGCACCGGCTGTTTTTCGAAAAGCCGGTGCAGCGGCTCAGCTCGGCCTGAGCCGCGCTCAGGGCCGGTTGGTGTTCGAATACAGCAATGAGGGCGAACTTACCGCGGGGGTGGACAGCGTGCCGAGCGGAGCGCCGGCGTTCATTTGCTTGAGCACATCCGCGGTCAGATCGTTCTCGCCGCTCGTGTAAACCACAGCCGTGGTGGCATTGGCGGTTTCGGCCGCGGCGTCAATCACGAGGGTGTAGCCGGATTTGCGGGCCTGGGTGGCGACGGCGGCTTTGATTTCGGTCAGGATGTTTTCGCGCATGCGCTGACCTTGTTCGGAGAGGGTGACCTGGGCCTGGCGCTCGAACGAGTCCAGGGCGTTTTTGGATTCCTGCAACTGTTTCAGCTTGTCGGCGGCGGTCTGTTTGCGGCGGTCGCGCTCGTCGCTGGAGATGGCCTGGTCGTTCGCCTGCTCCAGGAGCTTCTGGTATTCATCGCTTCCCTTCTTCAAGCCCTCGCGCATGGTTTTGTCATCCGCATCCAATTGCGCCTTCCGGTCGTTGAGGGCCTGTTGCGCCTGTTTGGTTTTCCAGTAGCCGTCAAAGAGTTTGCGCAAATCCACCGTGCCTATCTTGGTTTGGGCCAGCGCCGGCACGCTCAGCCAGGCCAGAATCGAAGCCGTCAAAATCGTAGTCCGTAAAAATTTCATGCGCCTATGAAAGCAGAATCCGCTGAAAAGCCAACTGAAAACTGGGAGGGCCGAATCTGCAAATAGTGCTTGTCACAACGGGGCGGGGTGCTAGACTACGCGGCTCATTACTGAAAATTTATGGCACGCATTTGTGAATTGACCGGCAAAGGCCCGCGCAAGGGCAGCATCATCTGGCGGAGTGGCAAACCCAAGAAGCAGGGCGGCATCGGCACGCACATCACCGCCATCACCAAGCGCCGGTTCCTGCCGAACCTCCAGCGCGTCAAGGCGGTCGTGAACGGCGAAGTGCGCTACATCCGCGTTGCCGCCAGCGCCATCAAGAAAGGCCTCGTCGTCAAGGCCCCCAAACGGAACTGGAAGAAGCCCGAACCGGCCAAGGCTTGAGCGAGGATGGAGAATTGAAGATGGAGGATGGCGGAAACGCCATCCTCTTTTTGTTTCCATCCTCCATCCTCGTTGCTTATTCCGCCGCCAGCCCCGCCCGGCGCTTAATATCGGCAACGTCAGCCTTCTCGATGAAACTGACGAGATCGCGCCAGGCCGGATTGAAATCGAAACCGCCGTTTTTCATTTCGTCGATCGCTTCCGCCTTGGTCCAGCCGCAGACCACGACGCGATACATCGCGCACATCATGCCCGTCCGGTCCGCGCCGCGCTCACAATGAACGAACGCCGGCAGGTTGTTGGTTTCTGCCGCCGCCTTTAGAAACCCGACGACGTCCTCCTCCTCGGCATGCCAGGGTTTCGTCTCGAAGCGCACGCTTTTTAAACCGGTCCCGACGACTTCGTCCCGGTCCGAATGGAAAGCGCGCAGGTTGATGACGGTTTTGATACCCATCGCCTTCAATTGTTTAATGCCTTCCGCCGTCGGCTGGGCGCCGCGATACAGGTTCGTGGTGACCTGATAGAAGTTTCTGATGCCGGGTGCGGTTAGCGGCTGGGCCCAGTTGGCCGGGCGAGCCGCCGCGTTGGTCTCTCTGGCGAATCCTGGGATGGCAGTGGCGAGACCGGTGGCGACCAGAACCAATGACCGGTTTAAATTCATGTCACCGGCTTTTGTACTTTTTCATCTGGGCGCGTTTGAGCTCGCGGTCGGACTCGCGCCGTTTCAGGTCCTCGCGCTTGTCGAACTCTTGCTTGCCCTTGCCGACGGCCAGCGCGACCTTCACCTTGCCGTTCTTCCAGTAGAACGCCAGCGGCACCAGCGCGTGGCCCTTGACCGCCGCCAGCCCGAACAGCTTGCGGATTTCCGATTTGTGCAGGAGCAGTTTGCGCGGGGCCTTGGGCGGATGGTTCTGGAGATTGCCGTGCGAGTATTCGTCTATGTGCGCGTTGTAGAGCCAGACCTCGTCGTCCTCCACCCGCGCGAAGGCATCGGCAATCTGGCCCTTCCCGGCGCGCAGCGACTTGACCTCCGTGCCGTGGAGCACGATGCCCGCCTCGAAGGTTTCGAGGATGTGATAATCGCGGCGGGCCTTGTGATTGGTCACGATGTCGGCCATGACCAATTTTAGATTTACGATTTACGATTTACGAGGTGAATTTGAGACGACGGGCGATTCGTAAATCGTAAATCGCCAATCGCAAATGAGACTAGCGTTTCTTGCGCTTTTTGGGCTGCGGGCGGACCAGCTCGACCGGTTCGGGCATCTCCCAGCCGATCTTGTCCTCGAGAATCTCGCGCAAAGCAATATCCGCCGCGCCCAGATTCCCCGCGTCGGCGATGAGTGGACGGCTCAGGCCACCACCGCCGGAATTCAACTGACGCACCCGGCGCGAAATCAGATTGACGAGGATATTGGGGTTGCCGACTTTCTCGGTGGCTTTTTTGCAAAGTTCAGCGTTCACAATGTGTTTTGATAAACAGAGCCGGAAATTCTAATTGTTTTCAGCCCAAAGGCAACAAGAAAAATCCCCTTAAAACTTGCGCCAATTGCGGGCATTTTCTAAAACAAACCGGCATGTCCGCAACCACCCGATTTGATCTGAACCAATTTCTGGCCACGCGCACCGAAACCGTCAACCGCGCGCTCGACCGGTTCCTGCCGTCCGAGAAAACCCGGCCCGTTACCATCCACCGGGCAATGCGCTACTCGCTGTTTGCCGGGGGCAAACGGATGCGGCCCGCCCTCTGCCTCGCCGCTGCCCAGGCCTGCGGCGGGCGCGAAGCCAACGCCCTGCCGCTGGCCTGCGCCGTCGAATGCATTCACACCTACTCGCTCATCCACGACGATTTGCCGGCGATGGACAACGATGATTTCCGTCGCGGCAAGCCGACCAACCACAAGGTGTTCGGCGACGGCATCGCCGTCCTGGCGGGCGACGCGCTGCTGACACAGGCGTTTGAAATCGCCGCGCAGGCCAAAGGCTGGCCGCGCTATCCGCATCGCGCTCTGATTCTGGAAATCGCCAGGGCGTCCGGCTCGCTGCAACTCGTCGCCGGGCAGGTGGCGGACCTGGAAGGCGAAGGCAAAAAACATTCCGAAGCCGAACTGCGCTACATCCACGAGCGGAAGACCTCGGCGCTGTTGTGCTGCTCGGTGCGGCTGGGCGGCATGAGCGCCAATTGCACGGCGGCGCAGCTCCAGGCGCTGACGGATTTCGGCTATCACGTCGGGCTCGCGTTTCAGGTAATTGACGACATTCTGGACGTGACGCAGTCGAGCGAGCAGCTCGGCAAGACGGCGGGCAAGGACACCAAGGCGCGGAAAGCGACCTACCCGGCGATTGTGGGCCTGGCGAAATCACGAAAGATTGCGGAGCAACTGACCAGCAAGGCGTTTGCGGCGCTGAAGATTTTCAAAGGGAAGGCCGTCGCGCTCGAAGCCCTGGCGGAGTTTTTGTTGCAGCGGGACAAATAAATGGGCGCCGGCCGGGAATAACCTTGTCCGGATTTTGAAATCGGACACACTTTGGAGATGGCTGGGTCCCGTCCGCGGTTGGTTGGATTGGATGTCTTGCGGTTCGCAGCAGCTTCAATCGTGCTGGTCGGCCATACCAACAATTTTGGCAACACCGGCAAGGTCTTTTTTGAGACACCGGGACTCATCGGCAAGACTCTGCTGGTCCTGGCCGGCGGCGGATGGGTGGCGGTGGATGTCTTTTTCGTGTTGAGCGGTTTTTTGGTTTCTGGGCTTCTTTTCCGGGAAGCCGCGCAAACCGGGACGCTCTCCATAAGCCGTTTTTTGATCCGCCGTGGCTTTAAAATTTATCCCGCCTTCTGGGTGATGATTGCCTTCTCCATTGCGATGATTCTGCGGAGAGGTGGTTCGGTTTCACTCCTCAACTTATGCGGTGAATTATTCTATTTCCAGAATTACGGTCCGTCCCTTCAGTTTCACACCTGGTCGTTGGCCGTGGAGGAGCACTTTTATTTTCTCCTCGCCGGTTGGTTTTTTATCCTGAAAATCCGGGCGGGTTCAAACCGGCCGATCTGTTTTGATGGAATCCCAAACGTCTTTTTGACGGTGGCAATCCTGTGCCTGACGCTACGGTTTATCACTTGGTGGGTCCTTGATTACTCCTTTCAAAACCATCACTGGTTTGTCCATGCGGACCACGCGCTGCTCGATTCACTTTTTTTCGGGGTTTTCCTGTCTTATTATTGGCACAATCGCTGGGATGACCGGGCGAAGCAAAAAATCATTTCCCTGCGCCTGCCTTTTGCCTTGGTCGGCCTGAGCCTTTTGTTGCCGGGTCTGTTGTCGGTCATGGACATTCAATGGTTCAACATTTTTGGATTCGTCCTGATCTATCTCGGTGCGGGTTGCTTGCTATTGGGTTCGCTTTCTCTGGATTACATTCGATGCCCGCTTTTCGTTCGAGGGCTGGCCTGGCTGGGCAAATATTCCTACTCCGTCTATTTGTGGCATCTCGTCGTCGGGAACTATTTCTTCCCCCTGTTCGAGACCAAGCTGAATAGCCTGTGGGGTTGGGCGCTCGATGCGCTGATTTATTTTGTCCTTTGCTGGCTCATTGGAATTCTCCTGGCCTGCACCGTTGAATTTCCGATGCTGCGACTGCGCGACCGCTGGTTTCCCTCTTTGGCCAGGTTATAAAAGGGCTGATTGTCCAAACCTGCCAGGGCGGATGACTTTAGGGATGTTGTTTTCCCAGGCGCGTTGCCCCCGGCTGATTTCCGGCAGCCCTCCGGGTTGCCGCATCACAATCCCGCCGCCACCGCGAACGGGTCCCACGAACTGTCCTCGTGCCAATCGTAATCCGCCCGGTTCGCAATCTCCAAAGCCTTTTCCCGGCCGCGCAGTTTGGCAATTACCGCCAACGCCATGTCCATGCCGGCGCTCACGCCCGACGACGTGAAATATTTCCCGTCTTCGACCCAGCGCGCCCGGGCGATCCAGTTCACCTTTGGGGCACTGGTCCGCACCAGCTCAAACACCCGCTTGTTCGAGGTCGCTTTGCGCCCGTCCAGCAGTCCGGTCCGGGCCAGCAAAAAACTCCCCGTGCACACGGTCGCCACCCGTTGCGAGGCCTCGGCCAGCCGCCTGAGTTCGGCGAGGAATGGCGGGTTGGCGATTTGCTTCCGCGTCCCGATCCCGCCCGGGATGAGCAACACGTCAAATCCTCCGGCATCGGCCATCGCGGCGTCGGCCACGCCGCCCGGGCCGCTGCTGCTTTTCACGGGGCCGATCTTCTCCGCCACCACGGTAATTCCGGCCTCGCTCTCTAAAAGTCCGAACAATTCGAGCGGCCCATAAAAATCAAGCAGTTCGAATCCCTCGAACAGCACGGCCCCCACCTGAATCGGCGGCGAAATGGTTTGGATCGGGGTGTCCGACACGGTGCGGGAATGAAAAGCAGATTGGCGGATTCCATCAAGTATTTTCGCCCGGACAAATTCAAATAATTCCCGGTTGGAGGCAGCATGCAATGCCAGTCCCGCTTCAATTTCCAAGGATTGACCGAATCCGACTTTGCGCTTTTAACCGGTACACGGGCTGCTTATAAATGACGCATGTCGCAACCACGTCCCCCGGACATCAATGCCGCCACGCGCTGCTGCGCGGTCTATGGTTTTCCCATCCGGCATTCGGCGTCGCCCGCCATGCACAACGCCGCGTTCGCCCAACTGGGCCTGAACTGGCGTTACCTCGCGTTTGGAGTGCATCCGGACAACCTGCGCGCCGCCCTCGCCGGGGCCAAGGCGATGCAATTTGCCGGCCTGAACCTCACCGTGCCGCACAAGGTGCTGGCGATGGAAATGATGGATGAGCTCGATGCCTCCGCCAAAACCTGGGGCGCGGTGAATACCGTCCGGTTTGAAGGCCGCGACGCCAAAGGCGACTGGCGGCCGCTGCGCGAATTCGAAAAGGACCCGCCCAAGCAATGCCGCATGCACGGATTCAATACGGACGCCGAGGGCATCAGCCGCGCCCTGCGCGAGGATTTGGAGCTGACATTGCCCGGGGCAAAGGTGCTTTTGATCGGCACCGGCGGGGCGGGGCAGGTGGCGGCCCTGCGGCTGGCATCGGAAGACGTGTCGGAATTATATGTGACCGATTTCGTCAAAGCCAAGGCCGAGGCCGTGGCGCAGGAGATCCACAAGCGGCATCCGCGCGTGCGGGTAACCGTTGGCTTCCCGAATGACCCGGTGGATTTATTGCTCAATGCCACGCCGCTCGGGTTGAAGCCGGAGGATCCCTCGCCGCTTACGGGGACGCCGTTTGTGCTGTCGCAGGCGCGGGCCGTTTACGACATGGTGTACAACCCGCCGGAGACGCCGCTGCTGAAGGCCGCGCAAGATGCCGGCTGCAAAACCTCCAACGGTTTGGGCATGTTGCTGTACCAAGGCGCAAAGGCCTTTGAAATCTGGACGGGCCAATCCGCGCCCATCGCCGTGATGCGCAAGGCCCTGGAGCAAAGCGTTTATGGGCATTGACGCGATCTTCAACGCGCACAACTGGGCGCTCGTGCCGTTTCACTTCTGGTCCCTCTGCTTCTTCGTCCTGGGCTGCATGGCCGGCAGTTTTTTGAACGTCTGCATCCACCGGATGCCGCTGGGCATGAGCATCATCACGCCCCGGTCGCATTGCCCACACTGCCGGTACTCCATTCCGTGGTACCTGAACATCCCGCTGGTGACGTGGCTGGCACTGGGCGGGCGCTGCAAAAACTGCGGCGCGCCAATTTCCCCGCGCTATTTCATCGTGGAACTGCTTACCGGCGTGGCCTTTCTGGGCTGCTGGCTGGCGTTCGGCAATTCGGCGCATCCCTTGCCCTCCATGCTGCTGGCGTTGGTCTATGCGATTTTTCTGGCCGGGCTGATCGTGGCGACGTTTATTGATTTCGAACATCTCATCATTCCGGATGAAATCACCATCGGCGGCATGGCCGTCGGGTTTGGGCTGTCCTTCTTCCTCCCGGCGTTGCATGGGGCCGGCTCACCGGATGTCGGGATGCGGCGGGGTTTTGTCGGGGCCATCGTCGGGGCGGGAACGGTTTACGCCATTCTGCGGCTGGGCAAATGGCTGTTCGGGCGCCAGCGCGTGAAACTTCCGGCCGACGCGCGGATTGTCTTCGGCGAATCGGCAGTTCACCTCCCGGACAAGGACATTCCGTATGAAGAATTGTTTTACCGGCAATCGGACGTGGTTGTGCTGCAGGCGCGGACGGTGGAGCTGGTGGATCGCGGTTACCAAAATGTCGAAGTGCGATTATCGCCGGGGGCGCTGGAAATTGGGGAAGACAAGTTCAACCCGGACGACGTGCCCTGGCTGGAGGCGGTGAGCGCTGAGGTCGTGCTGCCGCGCGAGGCGATGGGTTTGGGCGACGTGAAATTCATGGGCGCCATCGGCGCGTTCATCGGCTGGCAGGGCGTGTTGTTCACCTTGACCGTTAGTTCCCTGATCGGCGCCTTTTACGGCGCAACGATGGTTTTGCTGCGGAGACAAGAATGGTCCGGACGCCTATATTTCGGGCCGTTCATTGCCCTGGCAGCGGCGATCTGGATTTTTGCGGGTTGGCCGCTGGTAATGGGATACCAGCACCTCACCGAATCCCTGATGGTATCGCTGGTCCCACACTGAAGCCACCAAACCTTGCCCGCTTGACAGGAAAGCACGTTGCTTTTGTGGCATCGGTTGGCGGGTGACAGCCAAGGCTCCCGGTTCACCGGAACTGCAGATAAACCCGGCTGCCTTCGGATTTAACACCGCCGGTCTTGTTCTCGGCGAGAAACAGGCGCCCGGCTTCCACCTTGCCCGTCTGCAACAAATAGGCGCGGACCCCCTTGGCGCGGTCGTCGGCCAAGGCCTGGAATTCGGACTCGCTGACCGGGATGGTTGCCATCAGCAGGATTTCCATCGGGTCGGTCGAGACGGGGGCTTTGGCCGTGGTCGCGGCCGTGGCGGCCTTGGCCGGTTTGGAGGCCGAAGCCGGCGTCGCCTGCATCAACCGGGTCGCGTCTTTGACTTGGGCCGAGGACGGCGGTTTGATCTGGGCGGCGACGGCGGCCAGGTTGGTGTTGGCGGCGATGAAGGCCGGGCTGATGACACCCTTGCCGACCGCTTCGCTGTACAGCTTCTTCACCCAGGCAGTGTATTCTTCCGGAGGCAATGGCAACTGGTCGGGCGTGGTGGCAGCTCGTTCCGATTTGTTTAGCGACGTCCACAAACGGGTGCGGATTTGCTTTTGCAGGCTGGCGCGGCGCAGGCCGTCGCGGTCGGCCACCGGGTCAATGCTGCCGGCGATTTCCAGTTGCAGCGCCGGCCGTTCGTAAAGACCCTTCACCAGCGAATCCAGCTTCTTCTGGTTGTCCGGCGACAGCACCGCGCTGCCCGGGGCAAACTCCTGGTAGCTGAGCTCTTCGCCGCCGCCGCCAAATGCCGCGCCCAGCAAGGAGAACGGCGACGTGGCGGCCTTGGTGAGAATATTCAGGATGGCATGCCAAACGACTTTGCCGACGCGGAACTTGGGATCGTCCAGGCTGCCTTCCACCGGGACATCGAGCAGGATCTGGCCGTTGCGGTCTTTCAAGAGAGCAATGGCCAGCCGGACCGGCAGATGCGTGGCATCCGGACTTTCCACTTTGTCGCCGAAGGTGAACCGGTCGAGCGTGATGACATTTTTCGATTTCAGCGTCCGCCCGACGATGTTATAGGCCAGATCCAGGTTTAACTTCCCCTGGGCGATGCGGTAGCCGGCGAATTTGCCGGAATAGGGACTGGCCGGCGTCAAATCGAAGTCCTTGACCGAAACTTTCAAATCCTTGTTGTCGGCCTTGGTGAAGGGATTGATGTGGCCGGAGATGTCTACCGGGCCGACGCCGTCCATCTTGGCGCTCAGGTTCACATCCGCGCGCTGCGATGAGTCGGACGAAAGCTCGGTAATCGTGCCGCCGAATTCGAGGATGGCCATGTTCACGTTCGGCGTGAGCGAACGGTCAATGAAGCTGACGGAATTGTTCGATAAGACGATGGTGCCGATGGCAATGGGCGGCAGCGCGGTGGGAGCCGGAGCGTTGGTCCCGGGCTTGGCGGCGGTGGCGGCAACCGCGGCATTGGTGGCCGCCGGCGCGTTGGTTTCTGCGACCGCGTTCGTGGCGCCAACCGGTTTCAAGGCGGCGACCAGGTTCATGGTGCGATTGGTTTCAATCACCAGCCGCGCCGCCAGATCGTTCAGGGCGATTTCCCGGATGGCCAGGCTCAGCGGATTCACGTTCACGGCGATGCCGGAGATGCGGAAGGAATTCCATTTTAACAAATCCTCGCCGATGACGCCGTCCACCACGCGCAAGCCGTCAAGCCAGGTGTCGCCGCGGAAGGTGATTCCGGGCAGTTGTCCCTCCGGAGTGCGCAGTTGAACCTCTCCGTGAAGGCCAAATTGGCTGCCAGGAATGAACAGGTTCAACTGGGATTCGAGGTACGGATCCAGCGTGCCGAAGTCGAGCCGGTCCAGCGCAAATTGAACATCGGCCGTCAGCGGCGCCGCCGTCGAAACCGCGATGTCGGTCTTGATGGCGCCGTTGGTGTTCCAGCGCAGCGACAGCCCGACGGTGAAGTTGGTTTCCGGCAGGTTGGAAATGTTTTTGACGCTCAACGCGATATCATCCAGATCCAACCGGGCAGGCCGGGACGCCGTCAGATCCTCGAGGTGGAAGGCGCCGTTGGTAAATTCCACGTCGCGGACGATGCCGGTCCAGAGGTTCGTGGTGCGCAAGAGCTGGGCGACGGCGTTGGTGATGGAACCCAGCAACACCGGGATGCCGCCCGGCGCATTCGTGGCCGGGGTGGCAACCGCCGGCGGGACCGGTCCGGCAACGTTGGTGGAACCACCGGCGCGGCGCCGCAGGTAAATCCGGGCGCTGTCGGCGAGTATCGAGCCGACTTCCGCCTGCCGGGCCACGGCGTCGGCGCTCACGCCCGTCACGGCGAAATTACCCAGCTCGAGCAAATTCTTCTCGGCGCCGGGTTCGGCGAGCTTGAATTCCCGCAGGGTCAAAGAGGTGTTGGTGACGGTTATGACGCGATTCGTGTCACCGAGGTCCAGATGGTAGGCCGTGTGAAAGCCCAGGACACCGTCACGGATTTCAAAGGGCAGCCGCTCCTCGTACTCCGGCGCATATTTGGCCAGCGGGAAATTGTCCAGCGTCAACTCTCCCCAGGATCGCAGCGGCTTGAGATAAAAAAAACCGCTCCAGCCAATTTGTTCGCCGGCATCCGTTGTGCCGGTGAAGGTGTGGGGATTTTTAATGGCCGGGTCGGTTTCAAAATGTTCCAGCGTGAAGTTGAGAGGGCCAATCGTCCGTTTGAACGGGTTCCGGTGCGTCAGGTCGGTCACCGAAGCAGTGGCATTGGTGATGAGCAGCCGGCCGATCCACAGACCAGCCGGCTTCGCCGGCGACTTGGGCGGCGGCGCGGCGGCTGCGTTCGTTGACGCGAATTTCGCCATCAGGTCGGTGAAATTGAACGTGCCGTCCTTGTTCATTTGCACGCGGGCAAACGGGCCGGCGATGCGGATTTCCTTGAAAACCCAGGGATGGCCCAGGAACGACGAGAGCTGGAAGTTGACGTAAACCTCGTCCCACGAAACAAACGGTTCGCCGTCCTTGTCCTTGATGAGCAGGCCGCGAATGGCGGTTGAGAAGGCAAAGGGATTGAGTTTCACCTTTTGGATGGAAACCTCGCGGTCGAGTTGTTTGGACAGCTGCTTGACGGCCACGGACCGGATGATGAGCGGCAGGATGAGAAAACCGAGGACGGCGTAGGCCAACAACAGCCAGAAAACCCAGAGGACCAGCTTGCGCCGCCGTGGCGCAAGGGAATTCCAGGCCTGAATTTTTATTTTGGTGCCCAAGCCATCAGAACTTTGCGCCGGATGTTGCGCGCCGTCAACTCTTCCGTGCGGCCTGAGCACAGTCGGCGCAGAGCGCGCCGCTGAGGTCGGTGTTGGCCCGGGCTAGTTCCCGCAGTTCAGTCGCGGCGTTTTGCCCGGTTTGGGGACGGACTTTGCCACACGTGGGACAGACGGGCAGAACTTCTGCCGCTGCGCGCAGGGCCCGGCGGGCGCCGGCAAGCTCCAATGCCAGCTCGCGGCGCTGCCTGAGTTCCACCTTGATTTTCGCAATGGTTACGGCGTTGATCACAAACGCGGCAAAGTGAACGAGGCTGTTCCACCAAAATGAGAAGTGCGAGGAATATTTTGCCCCGGCCAAGGCGTCCGCCAGCCACCAGGCAATGGTGGCGCCCAGGGCCAGCCCTATGCCCGGCCAGCGTCCCAGGTGCCAGGCGGCCAGTCCAACCGGTGCGGTATAGAACACGAAGAACCCAAGCTCGTAACCCGTGAGGTAATCGAGCCAACCCACCAGCGCCAGCAGCGCCAGACACCCGGCGAATATTAATCCGGCACGCCCTGGCCGTGAGGCAACTGCGCCACCTTCGGCTGCCTTGTCAGGAACGGAAGGGACCATGATGCGGAAAAGGTGTCAGTGCCGTCCCGGCATGGTCAATGATGAAAAAATCTCCGGATTTAATCATCCGCAGATAAGGCTTGGCTATTCTACCAGAGACAGTATAAGCGATGGCAATGCCATGGGAATGTGAACCCGTGACTAGCCAGCTTTTCCGCTGTCATTACATTTATGAAGGCAAGCCCGGGCAATCCGCCTCAAGGACGCAGCCTGCACTTTTTCATCTGGCTGGCGGTCGTGTGCCTGGCGTTAGGAACTACGGCGGCGTCTTTTGACATCTGGTATGGTCTTGAGCGTGGGCGGGACCAAACCGATCTCCGGACCGTGCTGGTGAAAGTTTTGATTTATGCCACCGGTTTCATGGTTGTGTTTTCGCTCTGCTTCCTGACCCGCAGGCAAATCAAGCATGGGTTCCTTCGGCTGTTCAGTTGGCGCATGGCCAAACGGGCGTTCAAAGCGCTGGCCGTTCTGCTCGGTCTGGCGGCGATTTTGTATGTCGAGGAAAACTGGCGGGGCAAGCGCGCCTGGAATGCTTACCGCCACGAACTGGAAGCCAGAGGTGAACATCTGGATTTTGATTACTACATTCCGGCGCCGGTCCCCGATGACCAGAACTTCGCGCTTACGCCAATCGTCGCCAGTTGTTACAGCCAGTATTTGGATCGAAATGGCCATCGCATTGAGCCGCCGGACACGAACGTGGCAGACCGATTAAAGATGGACATCATGCGGAATGGCATTTTTCAGCCGGTGTACCCGGACTCAAAGGCCACCGCGGCAACCAACGGTTCAACATTGTCTGTCACCAATCCACCGTATTACTACGGACCCCATATCGGTCGATGGCAACAGGCCGAGTTGACCGACTTGAAAGCCTGGCAGTTTTACTACCGCCTGCCACAAGATACGAATTCGCCTTATTTCCCGAAAACAAACGAATTTCCCACTGCAGTTCAACCGCAATCGCCTGCCGCTGACGTGTTGCTCGCGTTGAGCAGATACGATTCGGCGATTGAAGACTTGCGTCAAGCCAGCCGATTGCCGTTCTCACGGTTTCCGTTGAACTATGTAACCAATAATCCAGCACGAATTATCTCTCCCCACTTTGAGCACCTGAAAAGGTGTGCCTCCGTTTTGAGGTTGCGTGCGGTTGCCGAACTGGACAATGGAGAACCCGCCAAAGCGTTGGAGGATGTGCAACTGGTGCTTCGTTTGGCTGGATCAATTCATAACGAACCGAACCAATGGGCTGCGAGTTTGCGGATGTTCATAACCGACACCGCCCTCCAACCGATCTGGGAAGGCCTGGCGCGGCAGCAATGGTCGGACGACCAATTGGTCGCCCTGCAACAGGAACTGGCTCACTTTGATGCATTGAAGGATTATGAATTTGCCATGCGGTCAGAGCTGGCCATGCAACTCAAAATCATCGAATACCTGCGGTCTGAACGCATGGCGAATCGCATGACAGACTGGAACGACGATACCATGTGGGTACCGACAATGATTTACCGGCTGTTGCCAAACGGTTGGTTTTATCTGAATGCGAGGGTGGTGGCTCGCGCTTTTGAAGCCGCCCTGCCGACCGGAGCCGAGCTTGAGCAGCGAATCCTTTCACCACAAATCAGCAAACGCTTTGGCCAGGTCCAAGCGCAGGCGTATCGCCGACAATATCTTCCAGACTATTTTCTGCTTTGTACAGGGATTCCACCGCTGGATCGCGAGGCAATCAATTGCGCCTGCATGCAGGCAGCAGTGGACATGGCACGAATCGCTTGCGCGCTGGAGCGTTACCGACACGCACGAGGCAGTTACCCAGAACAATTGGACGCGCTCGTGCCGCAATTCATCGAAAAACTCCCGCACGACATCATCAACGGCCAGCCGTTGCATTATCGTCGAACCGAAAACGGAAGATTTTTGCTCTATTC
Organism: Candidatus Acidiferrum sp.; assembly: GCA_035506715.1. Lineage (GTDB taxonomy): Bacteria > Verrucomicrobiota > Verrucomicrobiia > Limisphaerales > UBA11358 > UBA11358. Next base: position 14,654 of record DATJOW010000158.1, read on the forward strand.
CGTCGGTTGGAACGGCAAGGACGATGGTGGCGTTGTGGATACCCGCATACAACTTCTCTTTTCGAAGCCCGAGGGCGACTGGGTCTGGCAATATCCGGCCAAAGATTGAAAATTTACAGCCGACTCAGGCTGGTTTGGCTGGGCGCGCCGGCGTCTCGCCGGCGATTTTCTGCGGTTTGCGTTCGACACGCCGGCGGGACGCTGGCGCTCCCAGGATTAAATCGCGAAGTTGGTGTACTCGGACTTCGCGGCCTTGGTCATTGGTGGCACAGCGAAAGGATATCCAGTCAGCGAAATTTGAAGGTTATGCCGCGATCCCGAGTTCACGCCGTCAGCCGCTTCGACGGCAGCCGGAATTATCCTGAAGGGTTTATTCCAACGCTTATCGCTCGACGATGAAACCGGCATTGGCCCAGTCGGCAAAATCTTCCCGAGTCCCGTCGCCGGCGTCCATGGCCGCCAGGTTGATCATCCGCGCACCGGCCGGGAGCTCGACATTGAACCGCCAGGCCGGCGAAAGCACCCGCATGACGGGACTGGCGGCGACCTCATTGCCATCGATGAAAATTTTGAACACCACGCTGGGATACCTCGCCAGGTTCGAGCCCTTGTTGGCGCGGACAATGTTTTCATCGGCGCCGGCGAACGCCACAAAGCGCCGGTAGCCGGGTTTGATTTCGTAGGACAACTCACACGGCGCATGCACTCCCATGCCATGCCGAAAGGTCCGGCGGTCCACCCTCAGATCCTGGCCGAGATTCGATTTGTCCTTTTGGGGCGGCTGGGTGTTGCCGGCATAACGGACACCATGGGAGGAGGTGTGGCCGAACCCCACACTTCGGATCGGAATCAGATCACCGAGATAAACATCCGGGGCCGGCGGCGGAGGGCTCAGGCGCACGAAACAGCCCTCCGACTCAAGGCAAACCTGATGTCCGTTGCGGTAGGCGGCGACCCGCAATTGGGTGGTGTTCGTGAAAACCAGCGGCGCAGCGTAACGGGCGGAATCCGGCCCCGGCGCGGAGCCGTCCAGCGTGTAGCGGATTTCGGAGTCAGGCTCCAGCGGGGTGGTCAGGGTGACGGTGACGGGTTGCTCGAACAGGTGCGGGCGCATCGGCGTGCCCCAGGGCGCAAGGCGTACCGGATCCACCAGCCGGTTGGTGTCCCATTTCCCCAGCTTCGTCAGTTCGTCCTGAAAACTGATGGTGGGGGACAGATACTTTTCGAAATGTTCAATCACGTCGGCGGTGTTGCTGTCCGGTGTGAAATTTCGCGCGGGGTCATAACCCGGATGCGCATCGGTCAGGTCGCGCGCGAGCACACAGTGGAAACCCGCCGATTTCATCGCCTTCAATCCCATCGGCTTGCCCAGGAGGCACACCTGGGTATGGAAACCGACATAAATCAGATGGGTCAGGCCGTACTTTTTGCAGATGGCGTAAACCTCGGCCTGGGTGTTGGGCATCAAATCGGAATCGGCGATGCGAAGCTCCGGGTGCATGGCGTCCCAACCGTAATTCGGCCGGCACTGCTCGCGGCCGCAGGCGCAACCGCCGGCGTCCGGCGGAGGCGGACAGGTGACCGCCGTCACGACCGGCACCGGATATTTGGGCAGGGCAAGGACTTTCTCGCGCTGGGGGAACCCGACATAGTTGTCAACCACATCGCTGGGACAGAGCATGACCGTCATGCCGAGCGCGCGGGCGCCGTCCAAAGCCTCGTTCATGCGCGGGACAATGGCGTCGATCCGCATCGCGGCGGTCTTGCACCAGTGATAATTCCAGACATCCACCACAATCACGCCCACGCGCGTGGGATCGACTTTCTCGGTGGTGGTGATGATTTTACCCGTGTCCGGGTCGCGCGTCTGGAGCGTGAGTTCAATTTCCGCGGAACGAACGCTGACGGCGCTGCAACCGGCCGAAAAAATGAGACTGAAAATGATGAAACGACCTTTCATGGTGAATGATGCTGAGTCTCCACAACCCATTTCAGGAAAATCGGTTAATGCGCTTTGCATTATGGCGGCCCGGGTTCATCTGTCAAGGTGCTGCAACGGAAGGTAGTGCCTTAATTTAGCTGCTGTAGGGTCGAGCCTATGGCCCGACAGTTGAGCCGCAGGCTCAACACTACACCAACTTAAGACACTACCCCACGGAAGGTGTAATCCTGATTTGGCGGTTGTCGAGTCGAGCCTCTGGCTCAGATCGCGAAATCGGTGTACTCGGGCTTCACCGCTTCCGTCGGCGCCGACAGCATACCGGCGGCGACCGTGACGTTCGTGCCCTGTTCGATCAGGATGAATGAGCCGGTCAGCCGGTTTGTGCCGTAGCCGTCATAGACAATCGGTTTGGCCGTCCGCAACCGGACGATTCCGATGTCATTTACCGCCAAGGCAGCCGGGGCGGGTTCGGGTTCGAAGGTAGCCATGTTGATGCGGCTTTCAATCTGGGTCACCAGCGCTTGCACGGTTTGGGTGCAGTGCTTGAAGTGATATTTTTTGCCGGTTTGCAGCGGACGCTGGTGCATCCAGCAGATCCGCGCCTGGAGTTCGGAACTCCGGCCGGGCATGTTTTCGGCGCCCACCAGCATGTCGCCGCGGCTGACGTCAATGTCATGCTGGAGGCAAATCGTCACCGATTGCGGACAGAACGCCTCGGCCAGCGGACCGTCGTAAGTCCAGATCTCCTTCACCTTGCTCTCCAGGCCGGCCGGCAGCACGATGACGCGCTGGCCGCAGCGGACGATGCCGCTGGCGATTTGCCCGCCCAGCCCGCGGAAATCGTGCAGGTGCGGGTCGGTCGGGTTGTTCGGCCGGTTGACCCATTGCACGGGAAACCGGAACGCGCTCAGGTTCCAATCGCTGGCGATGTGGACGGTTTCCAGGTGCGCGAGCAGCGGCGGGCCTTCGTACCACGGCGTATGTTTGGACGGCTCGACCACGTTGTCGCCGTTGAGCGCGCTGATGGGAATGAATTTCACATCGCGGAACACGTCCAGCTTGGGAATGAAATCCTCGATCTCGTCCCGGATGGCCAGGAACCGCTCCTTGTCCCAGTCCACCAGGTCCATCTTGTTGATGGCAATGACGAGGTGGGGAATGCCGAGCAGCGCGGCGATGTAGGTGTGCCGGCGGGTCTGTTCGATGGCGCCCTGCCGCGCGTCCACGAGCACGATGGAGAGGTTGGCGGTCGAGGCGCCGGTGACCATGTTGCGAGTGTACTGGACGTGCCCGGGCGTGTCCGCGACGATGAACTTGCGTTTGGGCGTGGCGAAGTAGCGGTAGGCGACGTCAATGGTGATGCCCTGTTCGCGTTCGGCGCGGAGCCCGTCGGTGAGGTTGGCGAGATTGATCTGGCCGCCGCCGGTGATATCGGCGCTGCGCTCGAGCGCCTCGACCTGGTCTTCCATCAGCGACTTCGAGTCGTAGAGCAGCCGGCCGATGAGCGTGGACTTGCCGTCGTCCACCGACCCGCAGGTGTTGAAGCGGAGGATTTCGACAGGATGTTGGGAATGAGGCATGGGAAAATTATCGGCCACGGATGGCCACAGATGAGCATGAATAAAATGTTGGTCGAAGGGCAGGGCGGGCAGTCCTCTGCCCGCCGCTCGAACGGATGCAAACTTCGGTGCGCACGGAGTGACGCGCCCTACCTTTGAAGGATTTGCTCCATCTGTGTTTATCCGTGTTCATCTGTGGTTAAAAATATCCCGCTTTTTTCCGGTCCTCCATCGCGGCCTCGGACGCCTTGTCGTCGGCGCGGCTGCCGCGTTCCGTCACGCGCGCGGCAGCGACCTCGGCGATGATGTCGTCAACGCTGTCGGCCCGCGATTCGATCATGCCGGTGCTGATCATGTCCGCGATGGTGCGGACACGGACCACCATTTTCCTGACGCTGTCGTTGGGCTTGGGGCGCGCGCCATCGTAGGGATCGGGTTTGGACTTGTCGGCGGGGAGAGGCGGGACGGGCAGCCACTGGCCCCCGCGCCGGAAGCATTCGCGTTCGTGGCTGAAATAAATGGTGGGCACGGCCAGCTTTTCCCGCTTGATGTATTCCCAGACATCCATTTCTGTCCAGTTGCTGAGCGGGAACACGCGCATGTGTTCGCCGGGATTCACGCGGGCGTTGTAGAGGTTCCAGATTTCCGGCCGCTGGTTTTTGGGATCCCACTGGCCGAAGCCGTCGCGAAAGCTGAAGAACCGTTCCTTGGCGCGGGCCTTTTCCTCGTCGCGCCGCGCCCCGCCGATGGCGCAATCGAATTGGAATTCCTCGATGGCGGCCAGCAATGCGGGGGTTTGCAACTGGTTGCGGCTGATTTCGCCCGGCCGCGGCGTGGCAATGCCCTTGGCGATGGCGTCCTCGACCGTGCGGACAATCAGCTTGGCGCCGAGCTCCTTCGCGCGGCGGTCGCGGAACTCGATCAACTCGGGGAATTCGTGGCCGGTCTCGATGTTGAGGAAGGGCAGCGGAATGTCTGACGGGCGGAACGCCTTTTCCGCCAGGCGCAGGAGGCAGATGGAATCCTTGCCGCCGGAGAAGAGCAGGGCAGGGCGCTCGAATTCCCCGGCGACTTCGCGCATGACGTGAATCGCCTCCGTTTCGAGATACTGCAAATGATCCAAGTGATATGAACTCATATTTCACAGGGCTTCGCGTCTGGCATCTGGGTTCTGGGGCTCACCCTCGGTCATCCAATGAGCGGATTAATCCGCTGATGAGCTTGCCAGATTGAACGCAAAGCGTCTGGAGGTTTGTCTGGTCAGCCACTGATATAAATTTATTGTCGAACAACACATAGCCCATCGAGCGGACTTCGCCGCATGATCTGCGGGCTATATTACATGCTTGGCGTTTTTCCGCAATGTGCAGACTTTCCCAACCTTCAGCCACATTGTTCATCACGGAAACCGCCGCTCGCTGGAGTTGGTCGCGTAACCCAAAATCCTTTGCCAGCGGCCCGGTTCGGCACAACGTGTAAACCGCGTTGGTCAACTGCCGTGCCGACTTCCAGGCTTCCGAATTTTCAAATGGTTCTCCCATAAATTCTTCTGCTCATCCCAGCTCCGAAATACCAGATCCCAGACCTCAGACCCCAGATCCTAGATGCCAGACCCCAGCGCCTCCGCACCCCACGATACATGCAGGCCGCACTCGCGCTTCTCGTCGGCCTTCGCCGGGTCGAAATAATCCCATTCATTCGGCAAGCCGTGTTGCTTGAGATAGGCTTCCATGTCGGCGTTGGTCAAATGGAAAACCGGGTTGACCTTGAGCGCGCCGAAGTTTTTGTCTTCGGAAACGATATCGAATCCGGCGCGGTTCGGGTTCTGGACCTGGCGCAAGGCCGTCAGCCAGATCACCGGCGCCAGCTCTTTCATGCCGCGCTGAAACGGCTCCAGCTTCATGACCGCACTGAATTGTTTCAGGCCGGCCTCGTCGTCCGTGGACGGAATGTCGCCGTAAACCGCGTCGCGGTGGGCCGCGGAAATTCTCGGCAGGTAGGTCTTCAAGTTGAGGTTGAGGAGTCTTTTCAGCGCCTCGGCGTGCCGATAGGTCGCCGGCCGGTTGTAACCATGGTCCACCCACAACACCGGGATGTCCGGCTGCACCTGTGTACAGAGATGCAGGACCACGGCTTCGTAGGGGCGGAAATTGGTCGAGACGACGGCGCGGCCTTTCGCCTGCGCGATTGCCCACCTTACAATTTCCAGCGGGGCCCGGCGCCGCAACTCGACGTTCGCTTGGGTAATCTGTTCGGCAGTCATCCTCAACCACTCAAATGGAAAATCCGGCCGGAGGCTCCTGCAGCAACACGCGGTCGCACCAATCGCCAAAGCGCTCGTAGTTGAACCGCTCATTCAGGTACCGGACCAGCACCGGGCGCAACTCGCTTTCGATGTCGGACTCCTTGACCGTTTCCTTCCAGAGGCGGTTGAGCCGGGTGCCGGCAATGCTGCCGCCAAGCCAGATTTGATAACGTCCGGGCGCCTTGCCGACAAATCCGATTTCCGCCGTGTACGGCCGGGCACAACCATTGGGGCAACCGGTGGAGCGGATGATGATTTCCTCGCCCGCCAACCCGACTTCGGCGCAAAGCGCCTCGAGGCGATCCAGCAACCCCGGCAACATCCTTTCGGATTCAGCGAGCGCCAGGCCGCAGGTGGGCAGGGCCGGACAGGCCAGGGCGGCGGCATGCAGGGCGGACGTCTGGCGATGGCCAGTCGTCACGCCGTAGGCTGCCAGCAGTTCGTTCAGGGCGTCCCGGTCCTCCTCGGCAATGTTCGCCAGAATGACATTTTGATTTGCCGAAAGCCGGAATTCAATTTCGGGAAACTTGTCCGCCACCAGCCGCAACGCGGTTTTCAGCCGGCGGCCCTCCACGTCCTTGACGCGGCCGGTTTCGACGAACACCGTGAGAAACCATTTTCCGTCCACGGCTTGGTGCCAGCCGTAAAGATCGCCCGTGCCGGTGAACCGGAACGGCCGGGCCGGTTCGAGCTTGAGACCGGCGCGCTGTTCCACCTCGGCCCGGGCCCAATCCGCGCCGCGCTCGGCGATCACGTACTTCAGGCGCGCGTGCTTGCGATCGGTGCGGTCGCCGAAATCACGGTGGATCGTCAGCACGGCCCGGGCCGCGTCCACCGCCCGGTCGGCCGGCAGGAAACCCAGAACGTCCGCCAGGCGCGGATAAGTATGTTCATTCCCGTGGCTGCGCCCCATGCCGCCCCCGACGCACACATTGTAGCCGGTGAGCCGGTCGTCTTCGACGACGGCGATAAAACCGACGTCGTTGGTGAACACATCGAGGTCGTTGACCGGCGGGATCGCGAATGCCACCTTGAATTTCCGGGGCAGGTAGGTTTTGCCGTAAAGCGGGTCGGCGAAATTCCTGTTCTCCGGCTTTTCCAGATCGAGCTGGGTCCCGTCAATCCAGATGGAATGATACGCTGGAGTTTTGGGGGCCAGCTCCAGCGCCACCCTTTTGGCGTCGGCGTAAACCTGCTCCCGCGCCCGGGTGTAGGCCGGCGTGGGTGGGGCGAGCACATTCCGGTTCACGTCGCCGCAGGCGGCCAGCGTGGAGAGGAGCGAATCGTTGATGCCGTGAATGATGGCGCGCAAATTGTTTTTCAACACGCCGTGAAACTGAATGGTCTGGCGGGTGGTGATGCGAAGCGTGCCATTGCCGTATTGGCCGGCCAGGTCGTCGAACCGGCACCACTGCCGGGCGGTCATCACGCCGCCCGGGATGCGGCTGCGGACCATCAGGATATATTTTTTCCCGGTCTTGCGCAGGTCGCGGTCGTCCTGCTGGTAACAGCCGTGAAATTTGAGAAACTGGTTGTCGTCCTCCGAAAAATGATCGGCGCCCGCATCCTGCAACGTGGCGGCAATGGTGCCGGCCAACGTCGGGATCGCCGCCTTGATCTCCTCGTTGTGCGTCACTTTGACCGGCGCTTCAGTTTGATTCATGACCAAGATCGAATGATAAACGGAACTGTTAAATTATTCAAGTAATGCTTGTAATGCCGTCAGACCGCCGGCCCCAGCCGCTGCAGCGCCAGCGTGATCCCCCACAGGGTTAAAAAAGCGAAGCCCAGGCTTCGCGGACACACCGGGGCCACCGCCAGCCAATCCACAAAAACAATTCCCGCCAGCAGGCCTGACACGATGTGCCCCACATTGGTTTCAGCCGCCTGAAAAACAGTTCGCGTCCGCAAGGCAATCCACAGGAGCAACACGAGAGCCGGCAACAGAGCGAGGGTGCGGAATTCCCCCGCATTCATCAGCAGGGCAAAAGCGACCGGCGCCGCCATCAGGATCAGCGGCCAGCGGGGAGGGCGTCCGCGGGAACTTTCGTGTTGGGCCAGGTAACCCAGCCCGGCCATGTAGAAGCCCAGCGCCACCCCGCACCAGACGGCATCACCATTCACCCTCATCGCACCCGCCGAGCTGGCGATGACATACACCCAGAAACGACACACCCCCATCAGCCAGGGCGACGCCGTGACGGCCTTGTGCGTCGCATCATAAAGGAAGATGCTCAAGAGGAGGCCCGTCGCGAGCGCACCCGTGAGCTTGCCGACCAGCATCAGACACACCAGGCCCAGTCCAAGCCATCCCAGTCCCCAGCGCCAGACGGCCGTGGTGGAGATGGCGCCGGACGGAATCGGCCGGTCCGTGCGCCGTAGCCGGTCGGAATCCGCATCAAAGGCGTCGTTCAAAAAAGCGCCGCCGGTGTAGAGTGCGCTTACGCCCAGAAACAGCCACGGCAGTTTCGCCGGGTTTCCCTGCCCGCCCAGCCACCAGCCGGCCAAACAATTGGA
>DATJOW010000159.1:0-25017 GCA_035506715.1 Candidatus Acidiferrum sp.
GCATGGCCAGCGGCGCCGGCTCCGTCTTTGCGGTGCAAGGTCCGTCGCTGGGGCGGGATAGCCTTTCCCTGGTGGTCGGCGTCAGCACCCGCTGTTCCCGGAACGTCTCCATCGGCGCTTATTATGATGGAGAATTGGCCAGCGACAGCAGCTCCAGCCATGCCGTAAGCGGTGGCATTAGCGTCGATTTCTAGGCCCGCCCACCCGGAAAATGCCTGCCTGTAAATGGGCTTGAGCCACCGGATGGTAAGCAGTCCGGCTCCCCCTGCGCCGTGCCGATGGCATGATTTCAAGCTTGTTTTTTCACGCGGCGGAGGAAAAACTGTTGGTTCATTATGCAACTGCAGGACACATCGGAAACGTTTTTTTTCAAGCTATGGCCCTGGATTGAGGCCAATAAAATTCGCCTGATTGGCGGTGGCGGCATCATCATCGTCGTCGTCGGGCTGGTTTCGCTACAGTCTCACCGGCGGGCGCAAACGGAAATGGACGCCGGGATGGCCCTGACTCAATTGATGATGTCGGACCCGCGCAACAACAGCGCGGAAAATCAGGCCGGCCTTTTCTTCAAGCTCGCCGGGCAATATCGCGGCACCGCCGCCGGGCAACGGGCCTTGGTGCAGAGCGCCGCCATGCTGTTCGAGGGGCGGAAGTACGTCGATGCCCAGGCCCAGTTCCAACAATTCCTGGGGGAATACCCGGACAGCCTCCTCGCCCCCCAGGCCGCGCTGGGACTGGCGGCCTGTCTCGATGCTCAGGGCAAAGCCGATGCCGCCGCCGCCTACCAGCGCGTCGCCAGCAGCTATTCGGATTCAATCGCCTCCCCCTTTGCCAAATTCCGCCTGGCCCAAATTGACGAACAATCGGGCAAGACAACCGAGGCGTTGAATTTGTATGAAGACGTTGCGCGCGCCACCCGCGGAAGCTCGCTGGGATCCCAGGCCGCGTTGCGCGCCATGGAACTCAAGCAGCAGAACCCCGCGCCCCCGGCTTCTGCCGCGCCCGCCATCCCGGTGAAATCCAATTCCGGCACCCCATGAAGCTCACCTTGATCGGCACGGGCTACGTCGGCCTGGTGACCGGCGCCTGCTTTGCCGAGGTCGGTCATCAGGTGGTCTGCGTGGACAACGACGCCGAAAAGGTCAAACTGCTGCAGTCGGGCGGCATTCCCATCTACGAGCCGGGACTGGAAGAGCTGGTGAAAAAGAACGTCGCGGCGGGGCGGCTTTCCTTCTCGAACAGCACGGCGGAAGGCGTGCAAAAGTCCGAGGTCATCTTCATCGCCGTCCCCACCCCACCGCAGCCCGACGGCTCGGTGGACCTCAGCTTCATTGAGCGGGTCGCCCGCGACATTGCCGCCGCGATGACCGCGTACAAAATCGTCGTGGACAAAAGCACGGTGCCGGTCAAGACCGGCGAGAAGGTCGCCGAAACCATCAAACGTTATTGCCCGGCCAAGGTGGACTTCGATGTCGTCAGCAATCCCGAATTCCTGCGCGAAGGATTTGCCGTCGGCGATCTGATGAAACCCGATCGGGTCGTCATCGGCGTGCGCTCGGAGCGGCCCGTTGCCGCCATGAAGGAAATCTACGCGCCGTTCAACGCGCCGATTGTCGTCACCGATATCAACTCGGCCGAACTCATCAAACACGCTTCGAACTCGTTCCTGGCGCTCAAGATTTCCTACATCAACGCCATTTCCGCCATCTGCGAGGCCACCGGCGCGAACGTCCAGCAGGTCGCCAACGGCATGGGCCTGGACGAACGCATCGGCCGCCGCTTCCTGAACGCCGGCCTCGGCTTCGGCGGCAGCTGCTTCCCGAAGGACCTCAGCGCGTTCATTAAAATTGCCGAGCAAAACGGATATGAATTCCGCCTGCTCAAGGAAGTCCAGCGCATCAACTCCGACCAGATGGAGCGTTTCGTCAAGAAAATCACCGACACCCTTTGGGTGCTGAAGGACAAGACCATCGGCGTGCTCGGCCTGGCTTTCAAGCAAAACACCGACGACATCCGCATGTCGCCGGCCATCGACCTGTGCCAGCGCCTGCAAAAGGAAGGTGCCGCCTTGCGCGTTCACGATCCCAAGGCGATGAACAAGGCCAGGGCCGTGCTCGCCAACGTGACTTACGTGGACGACATGGACGCCGTGGCCGACGGTTGCGACGCGCTGGTCGTGGCCACCGAATGGGATGAATTCAAAAAGCTGGACCTGGAACGCGCCCGCAAAGGGCTCTCCCACCCGATCATGTTTGACGGCCGCAACCTGTTCGATCGCGCCGAAATGGAGCAGCTTGGCTGGGTGTACAAAAGCGTGGGACGCTGACAGGCATTGTGAGTTTTGAGTTCTTAATTTTGAGCTGCAATGGGCCGTTTATCTAAAAACTCATTACTCAAAATTCAAAACCTGGTCGAGGTCGCCGCCGCTCTCATCTTCCGCAACGGCCGGATTCTGATCACTCAACGCCACCGGGACGCCCATCTTGGCGGGCTGTGGGAATTCCCCGGCGGCAAGCGCGAGCCGTGCGAAACCTTCAAACAATGCCTGAAACGCGAAATCCGCGAGGAACTCGGCGTGGGAATTTCCGTCGGTGCTCTGTTTGAGTCCGTCACGCACGCCTACCCGGAGAAGACCGTCCGGTTGGAATTTTTCGTGTGCCGCCTGACCGGCGGCGAGCCGCAACCAATCGGTTGTGCCGCCTTGCAATGGGTCACCCGCCGGGAACTGGGCGCTTATGAATTCCCCGCCGCCGATGCATGCCTGCTCCGTAAATTGCAGATGACGGCAACATTCTGGAAGCCGGCCTGATCCACTATTGCTGGCTCAGGAGGTGGATCGGGCGGAGCCTAGACCTTCCCGTAGGTTTCTTCGACGATCTGGCGGAAGATGTTTTCGCCCACGTTGACGATGCCCATTTCACGCTTGGCGTTCTCGGGCGAGTCACTGGCATGCGCGGCGTTGACCATGACCGTCGAGCCGAACTCGCGGCGGATGGAACCCGGCGGCGCCTTGGAGGGATCGGTTGGCCCGAGCACGTCGCGGATTTTGGCCACGGCGTTGACGCCTTCATAAACCAGCGCGATGCATTTCTCCGTGCCGGGCTTGGTCCAGTCCGCCTCCGGCAGTTCTCCGGGAGCGTGGCCGGACATGAAGCGGATGATGTTGTCGAATTGATTGTCGCCAAAGGTCGGGCAGAGCACTTCGCCCAGTTGATGCTCCACGGCGGGCGGAATCTTGAAACCGAATTCCTTTTCCAAAACGGGTCGGGCCCGGCTGCCCACCATGTCCCTGAGCCTGGTGCGCAGCACTTCGCGGACAGGCCCGTAAAATTCCATCGCCTGCGCTACGCTCATCCGGTGCACCTTGATACCCACGATGAACAGGCCGGTGCGCGAAAAGAAGTCAATCACATTGCCGGGCCGGCCGGTCGGAAAGCGGAAGTTGTCCGGTTTGATGAGCACCAGCGTGCGCTGGCCGGTTTCGCCGGCCGGATAGGCAATGACGTTTTCCAGCACGCCGCCGTCCTGGTCCGAATGGTGCGCCCATAATCTGAGCTTCGCGTCGGCTTCCTCCGCGTGGGGCGCGGCAAGGACCGCCGGCTCGAAGTATCGCACCTTCCCGTCGTCATCCAGCACCAGGTCGCCATAGGTGTCGCGGATGGTCTCGCCCACGCGTCGTTCGGGGCTGAGATTGCCCACCACGGAGCGGATCTTGCGCACGGCATCGTCGCCGCGAAAAAGCAGCACCATGACGCGCCGCCGCCGGCCGGTCTTGGGGTCGGGCGAGAAATTCTGAAGGACGTATTGCTGGAGGAGCTCCTGAATGCGCCGGTCCTGGGGGTCGTGCGCCGAAACAATGCTTCCGGCGTATTCCTTGACCAGTTCCACACCGGGCGCGAACATGCGCGCCGCCGCCAGGTCCAACCCCGTCCGGGAAATCAACCGGCTTAGAATGCCGCCCGTGCGCGACTTGTAGAGCGAATGGGGGGTGATGATGACATAAGCAAGTTGGGGTTGGGGCATAAATCAGCTGTTGGCGGGTGGAGGGGTTGGGGTTGACCCCGTGGTGACCTTCCCGCCCAAAATCTTGAACATGACCGTGCCGCAGGTCGGGCACTTGCCCTTGATCGCCTTTCGCCCGTTCTTCATCGTCTCTTCAACGCCGCTGGCGATCTCTTTTTTGGCTTTGCACTTAACGCAATATCCTTCAGCCATAAAATCTTTACCACCCTACGCTTCATGCGTCGGACAGTCCATAAGCTTACCGGGGGGGGTCTCGCCGAGTCAACTGGGAAAAGGATTGGCTCGCAACTAGTTGAAATTCAACACGATATTTGTCCAATCCCCCATTAAACTGCGGCCTGTTTCCGAAGCGCGGTTTTAACCACTTTTCCCATGGCATTCTTGGGTAAAACCGCTGTAAAAACCACCTTTTTGGGCACTTTATAGTCGGCTAGTTTGCTTCGCACATGCTGTAAAATGTCCTTTTCATCGGGTTTTTGCCCTTCCGCCGGCACGACAAAGGCCACCGGCTGTTCTCCTTTCCGGACATCCGGCATCCCCACCACCGCCGCCTCCTTGACAGCAGGATGTAGTTGCAGGATCGCCTCGATTTCGCGCGGATAAACGTTCAAGCCGTTTACCAGCAGCATGTCCTTTTTGCGGTCGGTGATGTAATAATAGCCGTCGGCATCACGATAACCGATGTCGCCAGTCAAGAGCCACCCGTTCCGGAATGCTTTGGCGGTCTCCTCCGGCTGGTTCCAGTACCCCAGCATCACGTTGCCACCCCGCACGCAAAGCTCGCCTACCTCACCCACCTCCAGCGTTTTACCCGTATCATCCTGCACGCTCATCTCGACGTTCGGGATCGGGCGGCCGACCGACCCCGGCTTCCGCACGCCATGGATGGGATTCTTTGCCACCACCGGGCTGGCTTCGCTCAACCCGTACCCTTCCAGCAGGGGAATCCCGAACTTGGCCTCAAACTCCGCCAGCACCTGGACCGGCAAAGGCGCTGAACCGCTGATGCAAATCCGAAACGGCAGCGGTACCGGTCCCGGCAAGCCGGTCAACGCGCGGTAGAAGGGGGGGATGGCCGGCAGGATGGTCGCCTGTCGTGCGCAAACCTCCTGGAGAATCTGACGGGGCTGGTTCAGCGACTTTACCAGCACCAGCGACCCGCCCACCAGCAGCGGCAGCAGCAGTCCCACGGTCAACATGTAGCTGTGAAACAACGGCAGCAACACCGCCATCCGGTCCACCTGCGCCGTTTCCAGTATCATCCGGCAACTCTCCACGTTATGCAGCAGGTTGCCGTGCGACAGCATGGCCCCTTTGGGCCGGCCCGTCGTGCCCGAAGTATAGATGATCACCGCCAGGTCCTTTTCGGAAGGCGAGACAGGAAAAGGAGCGCGCGCCGATGGTTTGAGCGCGGCAAACTGGTCGACCTTGAAAAATTTGACTTGCGGGCGCGCGGCCAACAACGGCGGCGCGTTTGCGGCCAGTTCCGCGTCGGTGATGACCACGTCTATGCCCGCGTCCTGCAGCAGATAATTCACTTCGTCCGGCTTGAGAAAATTGTTGATGGGCACCAGGACCGCGCCCGCTCCGAGGATGCCGAACACCGACGGGACAAATTCAGGTCGGTTTTTAAGCCACAGTCCCACGCGGTCGCCGGGCTTCACGCCAAATCGTTCGATGAGTTCCGCGGCCACGGCCTCGGCTTGCGCCAAAAGGGTGGCATAGGATAACTCCTCCTCGCCCCAATACAGGGCGATTTTGTCGCGCTGCTTTTCCGCTGAAGCAGCAAAGGCCGCGGCCAGATTCATGGTGCCCGACCTTACGCAAAACCCCCGATACCCCGCAAGACTTTGGGTAACCGGTCTCCCCGTCGCCCCCGGAACCGGCTGAGGTTTCAGAGAGATTGCCGTGCGTCGGCGTTCTGGGTTACCTTGGCCCGGTTCAACCAATCGCCAACACTGACCATGAACCTGCGCCACTTAATCCCCATCCTGGCTTCTTTAAACCTGTTCAACCTGGCCGTGGCCGAGCCCGTCCGCACCGGGCAGACTAACGCCACCACGCCGGCGGAGGATGCCAAGCCCAACAGCGTCAAGGTACCGGAGGGTTATGCGCTCACCGGCCAGTTCGACCGCGTGCTCGTAATGCGCTTCAAATATGAAACCGACCTGCTGGCCGGGCTGGAACGTCTGGTGAAGGAAAACCGGATCCGCAACGCCGTCATCCTGTCCGGCATCGGCTCCGTGAAAAGTTATCACTACCACACCGTCAGCAACGGGACGTTCCCCTCCAAAAATGTGTTTGTCAGAGACCCGGATGCCCCGGCTGACATCACCTGCATGAATGGCTATGTGATAGACGGACGCATCCATGCCCACATCACTTTGGCCGACCCGGTCAAGGCGTTCGGCGGACATCTCGAAGCGGGAACCCGCGTGTTCACCTTCGCGGTGGTCACCGTGGGCGTGTTCAAGGATGGCTTGGACCTCCGCGGTGTGGACGACAAGAACTACCGGTGATGGCGGCCTCAATAACGGATTTTGTCCGGTTTGGCTTCCCATTCCGCAAACACCTTGAGCGCCTCGCCCCGCAAGAGTTGTTTCATGCGAATCTTGCGGCGGCCGACGGGCTTCGCCACCTCGCGGTAGAGAAAGTCGTCGTCGAACCCGATCCGCGCGGCGTCCCGGCGGGTGTTGGCGTAACTGACGCTTTTGCAGCGGGCCCAATAGATGGCCGCCAGGCACATCGGGCACGGCTCGCAACTGGTGTACAGCTCGCAATCGTCGAGCTGGAACGTCTTGAGCCGGCGGCAGGCCGCGCGAATCGCCACAACCTCCGCGTGCGCCGTCGGATCATGCGTCGAGGTGACCCGGTTCCAGCCGCGGCCGACAATTTTGCCGCGCCGGACGACAATGGCTCCGAACGGGCCGCCGTGATTGCGGCGCATCTTCTGTAGCGACAGCCGGATGGCCTCGCGCATGAACTTCGTCTTCATTGAAAAAGGGTGATGGGATTTTGGGTTTTACTTAACAGTTGACCGGTTCGCACCGCATCGGCCAATCGGCCGCGGGACCAATGGCGCAAACGGTAAAGGGTGGCAAAGGTGAAATCGGGCGCCGCGCCGCCCCGCCGCCCCACCTGCTCCGCCCCGCGCCGGACGTTGTCCATCAGCCACGCGGGCAGCCGGGCATGATACGGGTTCCGCCGGACCTCCCCGGCGTGGCACGCCAGCGCCGCAGTCAAATCCGCCACGTCCGCGATGCTGGATTCGACCAGCAGGTTGGGCTCCGTCATCTGCCCCCAAAATTCGGTTTCCACCACGCAGCACCGGAACGCCGCCGGGAGGAGCTTGAGCGCATCCAGAACCAGCCGGTGCGTGCCGACGTGCGCCGGGTGGGCATCATTGGCGTGCGGCAGGAAAATCACCCGCGGCCGCGTCCGCGCCAGCATCCGGGCCGTGTTTTTAACCGCCTTCCGCCAGCGCGCCGGATGTTGGCGCCGGATTTCCGGGCGAAGCGTCACCCGGTTGGACAACGCCAGGTCAAAGCCGAGCATGTCACACGCGTCCTTCAATTCGCGCAGGCGCACCGCCTGCCGGTCCGGGTTGCTGCCGAGGGAGACGGCCACATTGACGACGTTCCATTTCGCTTCGCGCAACAGTCGCAACGCCAATGCGCCCACAATGCACTCGTCGTCCGGGTGCGGCGAGAACATCAAAACCTTCGGCGCCCGGCCTGGCATCGGGGGTCGGCGCGGGAGCTTCGGCGGGCGGCCGAGGGGCAGCCGGATGCCGCTCCGGAAAAGCCGCGCGTGTGCCGTGACAAATTGTTTGAACGGGTTGGTTCCGGGTTTCATCCGTAATTCAAGCTTCCCGGGTATGGCGGCCAAAAAGCAACCGCAAACTGTTGAGCACCACGACCACGGTGCTGCCTTCGTGTCCGACCACACCCACCGGCAGGGGAATCCGGCCGAGCAGCGCAAACGTCACCAGCACCGCGACGGTCCCGAGCGAAACAACCAGATTCTGGCGGATGATGCGGCGCGCGCGCTGGCTGAGGCGGAAGGCGGACAGAAAATTCTCCAGCCGGTCGTGCATCAGCACCACGTCCGCCTGTTCGAGCGCGGCATCCGCCCCGCGCGCGCCCATGGCCACGCCGATGTGCGCCGCCGCCAGGCTGGGTGCATCATTCACGCCATCGCCCACCATGGCGACCTTCTTGCCCTGCCGGCCCAGCTCGTTGATGGCCGCCACTTTTTGTTCCGGCTTCAATTCCGCCCGCACGTCGTCCAGCTTCAATTGTTCGCCCAGATGTTCGGCGGCCACCCGGCGATCCCCGGTCAAAACCACCGTGCGCAAGCCTTCGCCGCGCAGGTCCTTTACGACCGACGCGGATTGCGGCCGGATGTCATCGCGCAGGACCACCCGCCCCAGCAGGTCGGGCGCCTCGATCCAGACCTCGGAAAACCCGGCGTCGGTCACCGGTACCAGCGCCAGCACATCGCCGTGCCGGCCCTGCGCGAACCAATCGCGCCGGCCCAGCCGGTAATCGCGGCCGTCCTGCCGGGCGCACAAACCCTGGCCCGTCACGGATTCAAACCGCTCGAAGTGGATTGGCTCGAGCTGCTGCTGCTTGCCGTGGCGGGTGATGGCGCGGGCCAGTGGATGCGTCGAAAGTTTTTCCAGCGAATAGGCCAGCCGGGCAACCTCCCGCTCCCGTCCGGGCGGAAAACTCTCGACCGTTTCCACCCGCAATTCGCCGGTCGTGAGCGTGCCGGTCTTGTCCAGGGCGACCACGTTGACTTCGGCGAGCTTTTCCACCGCCGCGCCGCCGCGGAACAGGATGCCATGGCGCGCTCCCCAGGCGATGGCGGCCAGCACGGCCGACGGAATGGAAAGCACCAGGGCGCACGGCGACGCCACCACTAGCAGCGTCATCGTGCGGTAAAACGCGCTGTGGGACTCGACGGCGGACGCGAACGGCGCCAGTCCGAACCCGAGCCACCACACAAAAAACATGGCAAAGGACAACCCCAGAACGGCATAGGTATAAACCACGCTGAACCGGTCGGTGAATTGCTGCGCCGGCGCCTTTTGCTGCTGGGCCTCCTTGATGAGGGTGACGATCTTCTGCAGCGAACTCTCGGCCGCCGGCCGGACCACGACCACTTCAACCACGCCCCAGAGATTCAGAGTGCCCGCCAGCACCGGGTCGCCCCTGCCCTTTTCGACCGGCGCGGCCTCTCCGGTCAAATTGGACTCGTCCGCCGCCGTGTTGCCCTTGGCGATTTCGGCGTCCACCGGAAACTGGGCTCCGGGCTTGATGAGCAGGCGCATGCCCGGATGGAGCAGCTCGACCTTGACCTCGCGTTCCTGCCCGGCGGCATCCAGCACCGTGGCCACCTTGGGCGCGTCGCGGAAGAGGGCGCGGATTTCCTTCTGCGTCCGGCCCAGCGCATAATGTTCCAGCGCGCCGGAGAAGGAAAACAGGAACAGCAGCGTGGCGCCTTCACCCCACGCGCCGATGCACGCGCTGCCGGCCGCCACAGCGAGCATGAGAAAGTGGACGTCCAGCGTGCGCTTTTGCAGCCGCTCCAAGACTTCCTCAGCCGGGAAGAAGCCGCCCGCGACAAAACTCAGGATGTAGGCAACCAGCGACCAGCCGCCGGTCAGGAGGAAGCGCGCGGCGAGGCCGAGCCCGCCACAGAGGATGGCTGCAGCCAGTTGCCATTTCCACTCGTTGATGTGCTCCTCGATGTGCTCGGCGCTTTCCAGGAACTCGACGTCGCGCGGGACGACTTTCGGAAACGGCAGGTCACGCCAGCGCCAGAACTTGGGCGCCGTCGGGCAGGTAACGCGGGCGATGGTGGTGGTCGGGCCGTCGTTTTGGATGGTGATTTTCTGGCGTTCGGCCTCGGACAAGGGGTTGCCGCAGCTCCCGCAATCGCTCTGGCCGGTCAGCAGGCCGCAGGTCTCCCCCACGGCGCTCCGCGCGGCTTCGAACTTGTGCGTCAGCCGTTCGGTGAGGGGTTCGACCTCCACCCGGCCCAGCGTGGCGACGGAAATTTTCTGGTGGGCCCGGTCAATCGTGACCGCTTCGAGCGCCGGCTCTTCGGCCAAGGTGTCCACGACCGAACGGGCGAGACAACGGCCGGTCTCGTCCGCGGCGGATTGCTTTTCAGGCGCCGAACTCATGGCTGACGGCTTGTAACATACCGCCGGGCCGGGCGCGATGCAAAAAGGCGGCCTCAAATGGACTTTAGGCTGTTCAAACCGCAGCAGGTATGGCATTAATTTATGCCATTATTTCACGTAAACGAAGGACGATATGACAATCGACATCGACAAAGCCCCGACGGCCAACCAAAAACTGCTGGCCTGGGTCAGGCAGGCCATCGAACTCTGCCAGCCCGCCAACCTCCACTGGTGCGATGGCTCCGACGCGGAGAATCAGGCGCTGTGCGACCTGATGGTCAAAGGCGGAACGTTCATCAAGCTCGACCCGAAGAAGCGGCCGGGCTGTTACCTGGCCCGTTCGCACCCCAGCGACGTCGCGCGCGTGGAAGACCGGACTTTTATCTGCTCCAAAACGAGAGACGAAGCCGGGCCCACGAATAACTGGGCCGACCCGGCGGAGATGCGACAGAAACTGCTCGGCTTGTTCAAGGGTTCCATGCAGGGCCGCACGATGTACGTCATTCCCTTCGCCATGGGCCCGCTGGATTCGCCCCTGTGCAAAATCGGCGTTGAAATCACCGATTCCCCCTACGTCGTCGTCAATATGCGCATCATGACGCGTATGGGCCGGGCGGTGCTGGACAAGCTCGGCGCGAACGGCGCGTTCATTCCCTGCCTGCATTCCGTGGGCGCGCCCCTCAAGCCGGGCCAGGCCGACGTGCCCTGGCCCTGCGAGCCGGACCCGAAGAACAAATACATCGTTCATTTCCCGGACGAGCCGTTGATTTGGTCCTATGGCTCGGGCTATGGCGGCAACGCGTTGCTCGGCAAAAAATGCCTGGCGCTGCGCATCGCCTCCAATATCGCCCGCAAAGAAGGCTGGATGGCGGAACACATGCTCATCCTGAGCCTCACGTCACCCCAGGGCAAAAAGTATTACGTGGCCGCCGCCTTTCCCAGCGCCTGCGGCAAAACCAACCTGGCCATGATGCAGCCTTCGCTGCCGGGCTGGAAGGTCACGACGCTGGGCGACGACATTGCCTGGATCCGCGTCGGCAAGGACGGCCGGTTGTACGCCATGAACCCCGAGAGCGGTTTCTTCGGCGTCGCCCCGGGCACCTCGACGAAGTCGAATCCCAACGCGATTCTGACCATCGCCAAAAACACCGTCTTCACCAACGTGGCGCTGACGCCCGACGGCGATGTCTGGTGGGAAGACATGGGCGTGCCGGCGCCGGCCAGGGCCATTGACTGGGAAGGCAAGGAATGGACGCCGGATTGCGGGCGCAAGGCGGCGCATCCGAATTCGCGCTTCACGGCCCCGGCGGCGCAATGCCCGGTGATTGATCCCGCCTGGCAGAGTGCCGAGGGCGTGCCGCTGGCGGCCATTCTTTTCGGCGGACGCCGGCCGGGCACCATCCCGCTGGTGAATGAGGCGTTTGACTGGGAGCACGGCGTGTTCATGGGTTCGGCCTGCGGCTCGGAAACCACCGCCGCGGCGCTTGGCCAGGCCGGTGTGCTGCGCCGCGACCCCTTCGCCATGCTGCCGTTCTGCGGTTACAACATGGGTGATTATTTCGCGCACTGGCTGTCGTTCGCCCAGCGCACCGACCGCGCCAAGCTGCCCAAGGTCTATTTCGTCAACTGGTTCCGCAAGAACGGTGACGGCCGCTTCCTCTGGCCGGGTTTCGGCGAAAACAGCCGGGTGCTCAAATGGATTTGCGAACGGGCCGAAGGCACCGGCCGGGCGCAAAAAACCCCGATCGGGAACCTGCCAACGGTTGAGGCGATCGATTTGTCCGGTCTGGACCTGCCGGCCGGCAACCTCGCGGAATTATTGGCCGTGGACCTGGGCGGCTGGAAAAAGGAAGTCGAGGACGTGGCGGCGAATTACGCCAAATTCGGCAATCATCTGCCGCCAACCTTGAACGACCAGCTGGCCGGTTTGCGCCAGCGGCTGGGTTGAACGTCGCTGCCCTGATCCTGGGGAAACCCGTTCGTTTCCTGCAAGTGGTTGCAGCGCGACTGCGGTTGTCGGGACAAGCTGACCGGCGGTTGAAACGGATGCTTTCTGCTTGCGTTGGAGGAACGCTTGGTCCATTCAGTGCAGCAAACAATTCTCATACCATGAAAAATTCCTTTATCCCTCTCGCTTCGATACTCGTTTGTCTTGGCGTTCTGCCGCTGCACGCGCAACCCGGGCCGGGGCCCGGCCGTCCCGGCGGGCCGCAACTCAGCGGCGCCATCAGCAAACTGTTCGGCGACAACCAAACCTTCTCCGCCACGATGGAAATGGGGGTCAAGGACCGAGCCGGCCAGCCCATCACCATCCCCGGCAAGCTTTCCTTTGACACCGGCAAGTCGCGCTTTGAAGTCAACATAGCCGACATGCACGGCGGCCGCATGCCGCCGGACGCCGCCGCCCAAATGAAAGCCATGGGCATGGACGTGATGATCACCATCTCGCGCCCGGACCAGAAGACGGCCTATTTGATCTATCCGGGTTTGCAGAGTTACGCGCAAATCCAGACGCCCAACGCCGAAAACGCCCTGACCAACACCGACTTCAAGGTGGAGATCACCGAGATCGGCAAGGACACCCTGGACGGCCACTCCTGCGTGAAAAACAAGTACGTCGTGACCGACAAGGAAGGCGTCAAACACGAATCCACCGTCTGGAACGCGACCGATCTGAAAAAGTTCCCGATCAAAATTCAGACCAGCGAACATGGCGATGAAGTGACCATGGCGTTCAAGGATGTCTCCCTCACCAAGCCCGCGGCGAGCCTGTTTGAGCCGCCGTCCGATTTCAAAAAATACGACAACATCCAGCAGTTGATGCAGCAGGAAATGATGAAGCGCATGGGCGGCGGCATGCCCGGTGGCATGCCCGGCGGCATGGGCCATCCCCCTGGCGGTCCGCCGCCTGACTCAACCAAGTAGCGTTTTCGCCTTCGCCAGCGCTTCGTCGAGTTTGGCGGCGTCCTTGCCGCCGCCGCGGGCGTTGTCCGGCTTGCCGCCGCCTTTGCCGCCGACGATGGGCGCAAGCTGCTGGATGATTTTGCCCGCCTGAACTTTCGCGGTGAACTCGGGGGAAACGGTCGCCACCAGCGCGACCGCGCCGCCCGAGGCGCCGCCCAGGACCGCCACCCCCTTGAACCGGCTTTTCAAGGCGTCGGCCACAACCTGGAGATAATCGCCATCCGAGTCGGGAAAATTCTGCGTGATGAGCGGGATGCCGTTGACCTCGTGCGCCCGCGTGAGCAGCCAGGCGGCGGTTTGCGCCGCGTTGCGCTGGACGGCCGATTTCAGCGACTTTTCCAATTCCTTCTGGTGCGCGAGCAGCGACTCGATCTTTTTCTCCAGCTCGTGCAGCGGGGAATTCACCTTGTCGGCGACAGTCTTGATCAATTCGCGGTCCAGCTTCGTCACATCGTACGCCGTAAGGCCGGCCACGGCTTCGATCCGCCGGACTCCGGCGGCAATGGCGCCTTCACCCACAATGCGGAACAGGCCGATCTCGCCCGTCGCCCGCGTGTGCGTGCCGCCACACAGCTCCATTGAATAACCGTCCAGCTTCGCCGCGTGACCGCCAATCTGGACGACGCGGACGGCGTCGCCGTATTTGTCGCCGAAGAACTGCATCACGTCCTTGCGCGATTTCACGTCGGCGTAAGGCACTTCCGTCCACGAGACGCCGGCGTTTTCGAGGATGCGCTCGTTGACCAGCTTCTCGACGTCGGCCACCTGCTGCGCGGTCAGCGGCTGCGAATTGAAATCGAAGGTGAGTTTGTCCGGCCCGACGAACGAGCCTTTCTGCGACGCGTCCCGGCTGACGACCTCGTGCAACGCCCAGTGCAGGAGGTGGGTGACGGTGTGGTGGCGCTGGATCGATTCGCGACGCGGCTTGTCCACGGAAAGAGTGACGACGGTGCCAGCTGTGGGTAGCACAGCCGTCCCGGCTGTGGCGTCAGGCGTCTCGCCTGATGCAGTGCTTCGGCGAGACGCCGAAGCAGACGGGCCGGAGGCCCGTGCTACAACATCTTCTTCAATGAGATGCAACCACGTGTTGCCGGATTTCTGGGTGTTGGTGATGCGCCAGAGCTGGCTGCCGTGTTCGAGTTCTCCGGTATCCCCCACTTGGCCGCCCATCTCGGCGTAGCAGGCGCTGGTGTCGAGGATGACGGCGGTCTTGTCCTTAAGCGACACGACTTCGAGCACTTTGGCCGGAGTTTCCAGCTGTTCGTAACCGACAAATTTCGTCGGTGCGGTGGTCTCGATTTGCGAAACCGAAATGACTTCCTTCTTCTGCGCCGCCCGGGCGCGGGCGCGCTGTTCATCCATCAGTTTATTGAAACCGTCCACGTCCACAGCCAACCCGCGTTCACGCGCCATCAATTCGGTCAGGTCGAGCGGGAAACCGTAGGTGTCGTAGAGTTCAAAAGCTTGAGCACCCGAAATTTTATCAACGGTAATCTTGTTACTCAATCGAAGGGTTGAGGTGTATTGAGGCTGGGTCGTCGAATATTCCACTTGTTTCTCTGTGTGAACCATTATTTCGAAGACAGAAATTCCTCGGTCCAAGGTCTTATTGAACGCCTCTTCCTCAACGCGGATGACATCCTGAACGTGTTTCTTCTTGGCGCGAATTTCGGGGAAGACGTCGCCCATGGTGTCGACGAGCACGTCCACAAGTTTGTAGAAGAACGGTTCGTGAAAGCCAAGCGTGCGGCCGTAACGCACCGCGCGGCGCAGGATACGGCGCAGAACGTAGTTGCGGTCGGTGTTGCCGGGCTGGATGCCGTCGGCAATCGCAAACGAGAGCGTGCGGATATGGTCGGCAATGACGCGGAAGGCAATATCAGTGGCCTGTTGAGAGTTGAGGGTTGAGGATTGAGAGCCTGCCGGCGAGTCTCCGGCGCTCCCAGGCAGCGTGGAGCCGTATTTATTGCCGCTCACTTTCTCCAGCGCATCGAAAATGGGACGGAAAATGTCCGTCTCATAGTTCGAGATTTTGGCGTGGGCAAAGTCTTTGAACCCTTTCGTGCCTTGAATGATGGAGGTGACGCGCTCGAACCCCATGCCGGTGTCCACGTGCCGGGCTGGCAACGGGCTGAACGTGCCGTCGGGATTGGCATTGAACTGGATGAAAACCAGGTTCCAAATTTCGATGCACCGGGCATCGCCTTGGTTGACCAGCGAACCTTTCGTGTCGCCGGCAGGGGTGAGGTCCACGTGAATTTCCGAGCACGGGCCGCACGGACCGGTTTCGCCCATCATCCAGAAATTGTCCTTCTTGCTCCCGGTGCAGATGTGAACCTTGGGATCCAGCCCTGCGGCTTTGAACAGCCTCTCCCAATGGCCGTACGCTTCCTGGTCGAATTCGGACGGTTCGCCGGGGCCGGGTTGATAAACCGTGGCGTAAAGCCGGTTGACCGGGAACTTCCATTTATCCACGACCAATTCCCACGCCCACTCGATGGCTTCCTTTTTGAAGTAATCGCCGAAGCTCCAATTGCCGAGCATTTCGAAGAAGGTGTGATGGTAAGTGTCCAGCCCGACGTCCTCGAGGTCGTTGTGTTTGCCGCCGGCGCGGATGCATTTCTGGGTGTCGGCGGCGCGGCCCGGCGAGTAGGGACACTTGGTCTGCCCGAGAAAAATGGGCACGAACTGGTTCATGCCGGCGTTGGTGAACAGCAGGTTCGGCGAATCGGGCATTAGGCTCGAAGACGGCACAATGGTGTGCTGCTTCGACTTAAAGAAGTCGAGGAACGACTGGCGGATTTGAGCACTGGTCATTCGTTGAATCGTTAAAACGTTAAATTGTTGAGCGGCGGGCGACGACGCCTCTGCCAAAATTCAGGCGGGGAGATTAGCCCCGAACCGGCAGTCAAGGCGAGTCGGAAGTTTGGCTTACGGCCAGCGCAGGCGATAGAAGCGCTGCGGAACGACCGGCGCAACGAACAATCAAGTCACCAAGTTCACAAGTGCTTCCACAGGACCAAGACACAAGCGAAATTTTGTTCCAAGCCACACACTGAAATTGCGAGGGCGTAACGTGGATACTTGTCCAACCGGTATCACCCAACGTCAAGGTGACGCGGTGCGGTAGAATCTTGCAGGCTGGTTGCTGCCCGTCGGGTCGGATGAATTAAACATCCCGTTTGCGGTGGTCAGATTGGTTTGGAGATCAAACCAATTTGCCAGGTTGCTGGAGCTTTGGAGACGATAGGCGGTGAGTGGTAAACCATTCCCTTGAATCTGCCAATTTGTGTTGGTGTGATTTACAGAAGTGATTGAGAAAATGCCCGGATAATACTCCACCGCGCCGCTATCGGCAGCGAAGCCGTGGGCTCGGGAGAACCCACGCTGATCCGTCGCCGGATATCCGCCATTGGTGACGGCGTCGATCGCGGCACTGCCCGGCAGCAAGGCGAAAGTGGCGGTGGGTCCGCCGTTCATGGCAACCGAAGGTGCGAGCATGGTATTCACTCCGCTGTGGCTCGTGCTGTTGGTAAAGACCGTCTGATTGTTATATTGCAAGTTCGAACCCAGATTGAAACCGAGATCGGTCAGCGAACCCCAGCTCGTGAGGGGTGTCGGCACTTCATAACTCCAGCCGGCGGGTGTGGCGTCTTCAAAGATGCACGCTCTGACAGCGGCGACGCTGGTAAGGGAGTTCACGCAGACCTGAAACTCGTTCGACCCGGTTGTGTTGTCCTTGAAGGTACAGTGGATCAGGTTCAAATAGTTTGTGCCGAAGACACCGCTGCCTATGCTGGCAATGGCGTTGCCCAACGAGGCACCATTGTCAGTGTTCAGGTCGCGCACCGTATTTGAGCCAAAGGTGCAGTTGACCATGGACAGGCTGGTCGTTGAATTGCTGTTCGTAGCACCGGCACTCTCCATAAAAATGGCACCGCCCAGAGCGCTGCCAGCGTCCGGGTAGCTCCAGGTGCTGTCCGTGACACAGGAATTGCCTTTGAACAGGCAGCCGCTGATGCTCCCGGTCGCGCTGAAGCCGCCATCGAAGATCGCTCCCCCGAAGGCGGTATTCCCAAAGGCACTGTTGGCCAGGAAGCTTGAGGTGGTCGCTGCCAGCGTGCCCCCATCGCAGTAAATGGCACCGCCGAAGCATCCAGGGGAATTCGAGGTGATGATCGGACCGCCCGAACAGGTATTGCTGACAAAGGTTGAGTTCCGAACATCCACCGACCCAAAAAAACTGCAAATGGCGCCCCCAAAGCAACCCGGAGCGTTCGACGTGGCGCTGCCGATGGCCAGACAAGTGTTGCTGATGAACGTGCAGCCATAGATGCCCACGCTCCCGCGCCAATTGAAAATTCCCCCGCCGTAAAATGCCGGGACGCCGATGATCGTCGTTTGGTAGGGACCCACACCGTTGGCGACGGTGAGGTTTGCCAGCGTGAGCGCGTTCGAGACCACCAGAGCGACGCGAGTTCGTCCCCCCCCGTCGAGCGTAACCAGGTGATTTGTGCCATCGAGCACCAAGTTGGTCACGACATTCAACTGGTTTGTAAGCGAAATGACTCCGTCGCATCCAAACATGACCCAGCCGCCGATCGCGACGGCTGCCTCGAGACTCGGATCGTCGCAGGTGGCCACCACGGTGGTGATGTTGGAGATTCCCCGGGTGAAGTTGATGTTGGTCAAAGCCGGCGTAAGTGAAAGCGCCTGGTGCGCCGGGTTAAAGACCTGGCCCGACTGCGAAGGCGTGACGACGAGCGTGCCCGTCAGGTTGGTGAAGAAATAGAAACCGTTTGGATCAGTGGTCGTGACCGAGGCTCCTGCAGTTACGGTGACACCGCTGACTCCGCTGGTTCCATCCGTGACCCATCCACTGAGCGGATAAAGCGGCGTGAACGCCGCATCGACCCCATGGTTCGTGCCCAGAGCCGTTGCCCCCACGGCGCGATAGTGGTAGGTAGCTGCCATCACAAGTCCCGTCAGCGTCTGGCTGAACGCCATCGGGCTGATTCCGCTGCCCAGGCTTTGGGTGACAGTGCTTGACCCGTAATTTGTGGTGAGACCCCACTCAAACCAACCCGTGGCGTTGACTCCATTCGGATTGACGGAGCCATTCAAGGTCATGGTGGTCGGCCCCGCCCCGCTGGGACTCAGTGTCGTCACAGAGGGAATCCCCGACAGAGTCGAAAAAGTCGCATCCTCGCCGTAAGCCGTGCCCAAACTGTTGCTGGCGACCAGACGGAAATGGTAGTTGGTCCCATTCAGCAGGCTGGAGACGACCTGCGCAACCGCGACGGAACTGTTGCCATTCCCCAGCGCGGAGATGGCCGTGACGCTCCCATAACTGGTGGTCAGGCCATACTGGAAGTAGGCGCTCGCGGCGACACCGTTGGGGTTGGCCGAGCCATTCAACTGCGCGTTGGTCGGGGTGATGGCGCTGGCGGCCAGGGTGCTGGACGAAGGCGGCGGGCCGGAAACCAGCGTGAAATTTGCCGTCGTGTTCGCCAGCAGAACCGTGGTCACATTGTTGGTCGCCGGTGAAAAAGTGCAGCCGAATTTGCTAGGCACCACACTGTATGTCACCAGCGCCAACGTCGCCAAAGCATAGTTTCCCGCTGCGTCCGTGGTATCAGTCACCTGCTGGAAGGGACTTGCGCGCGTGGCCGTCACGAGCACGCCTTGCACCGGCGAACCGCCAGCAGTCTTGACCTGCCCGACGATGGATTGCGCGTGTGCGGCGGCGCTCAAAAGCAGAACGGCGCCCAGAATCGTCCCTGACCGAGCCTGCCGACAAAAGTTCACGAAGGCCTCATCCTCCAAGCCGCTTTCACGGGCTTGTGACGTTTATAGCAGTCATTCGGAAATATGCAACTGTTTATTAGTGTTTATTCTGCTACCCTTTCACCGTCCATTCCCGCCGAGACGGCTACGGGCTCTACACCGCACTCCTGGCTCGCCCGGGCAGCACGCGTTGGGATGCCCTCGATTGGAAACAGCGGCTGAATTTATAATTGCTGCCGCCACCCTTGACCACTAGCTT
The DNA here is from genome assembly GCA_035506715.1 of Candidatus Acidiferrum sp. Taxonomy (GTDB): domain Bacteria; phylum Verrucomicrobiota; class Verrucomicrobiia; order Limisphaerales; family UBA11358; genus UBA11358. Next base: position 19,227 of record DATJOW010000159.1, read on the forward strand.
CCTGCCCGTTGCCAACCCATGAGTGTCGTCATTGAAACCTCAGGCCTGACACGCGACTTCGGCAAGTTCCGCGCCGTCAATGAGCTCAATCTCCGCGTCGAATCCGGCCGCTTCTACGGCTTCCTCGGCCCGAACGGCGCCGGCAAATCCACCACCATCAAAATGCTCACCGGTTTGCTCGCGCCGACGGCGGGCGCCATGCACATCCTCGGCGAAGACGTGAGCGAGCCGCGCCGCGCGCTCGAAGTCAAACGCCGCATCGGCGTGGTGCCGGAAAACCTCGCGCTGTTTGACAACCTGACGGCGCGGGAATACCTCACCTTCGTCGGCCGCATGTACCTGCTGCCGCGCGAAACCGTGCGCGCCCGCTGCGACGAACTGCTGGCCATGATGGACCTGGCGCACGAGGAGAAGAAACTGACGCTGGAATTTTCGCACGGGATGAAGAAGAAGCTGTCGCTCGCCGCCGCATTGATTCCCAACCCGGCCCTGCTGTTCCTCGACGAACCGTTTGAGGGCGTGGACGCAGTGGCGTCGCGCGTGCTGCGCGACACACTCAAGCAGTGCGTCGCCCGCGGCGCCACGGTGTTTCTCACTTCGCACGTGCTCGAGATCGTGGAGAAGCTCTGCTCGGACGTCGGCATCATCGCGCAGGGCAAGCTGGTTCACCAGGGCACCATGGAGGAACTGCGGCGCGACGGGTCGTCGCTGGAAGACAAATTCCTGGCCGTCGTGGGCGGCGACGTTCACGAGGTGCAGAAGTTGAGCTGGCTGGAGAGTTGAATGAATTGGGACCAACTCCAGACCATTTCCTGGCTACGCTGGCGGCTGCTCTGCAACCAGTCCCGGCGCAGTGGCGGCCTCGGCGCCGTCATCGCGGCGCTGATTGCTGCGGGCGCGGTCGGGCTGGGCGGAGCCGCGTTCACCGGGGCGCTGTTGCTCGGCCTCTTCGGGCTGGCCCACGTTCCGCCGCTGGCCATCATGGGCGTCTGGGCCGGGGTCACGATCGGGTTTCTGTTTTTCTGGATGATCGGGTTGCTCGCCGAATTGCAGCGGTCCGAAGCGATTGATCTGCAGCGGCTCATGCACCTGCCGGTCGCGTTGGGCCAGATGTTCGTCATCAATTATATCGTGTCCCATTTAACCGCGAGCATCGTCATTTTCGTGCCCGCGATTCTGGGACTGGCCATCGGGCTGGTCATTGCCCACGGACCGTTGATGGCGCTGCTGATCCCGCTGGCGCTGAGCATGGTCTTCATGATCACGGCGTGGACGTATTGCCTGCGCGGCTGGCTGGCGACGCTGATGTCCAATCCGCGCCGCCGACGCACCGTCATCATGGTCATCACGCTCGCGTTCGTGCTCGTGGGCCAGGGACCGAATTTGTATTTCAACGTCCTGAACCGGCAGGACCGCCACGCACACCCGCAGGCCGGGCAGAATGCGCATCCGGAACAGATCTTCTACCGCCTGATCGCGATCCAGGGCTTCTTTCCGCCCTTGTGGGTGTCGGTCGGCGCACAGGGATTGGCCGAAGGACGCGTCTGGCCCGCGCTGTTCGGCGCACTGGGCGGCTGCGGCATCGGCGTGCTCGGCCTGCGCCGGGCATACCGCGGCACCGTGCGCTTTTATCACGGCGAAACGGGCGGACGGACCGTCGCGCGCGTCAAACCGGGCATCGCCGCCTCCCAGTCTCCGGCGGCAACGGCCAAAGGCCGCAGCGGATTTCTCGAACTGTGTCTCCCCGCCGTGCCGGAACCCGCGGCCGCCCTGGCGCTGGCCACCTTTCGTTCTCTGCTGCGGGCGCCGGAAGTGAAAATGGCCTGGGCCAGTTCGTTCATCGTGACCCTGATTGTTGGCGCCTCGCTCCTGTTCCGTTCCGGACCGAACCTGCCGGAAGCCGCCATACCTTTCCTGGCCACCGGCACCGTGGTGTTCTCGGTTTTCCTGCTCGTCCAATTCTTTGCCAACCAGTTTGGCTTCGACCGGGACGGTTTCCGGACCCTGATGCTTTCGCCGGTGGACCGGCGGCTGGTACTGCTGGGCAAAAACCTCGCGTGCGCCCCCATCGGCGTCACGTTCGGCCTGATTCTGCTCGGTTTGATTGCCCTGCGGTTCCACCTGCCCACGATCGAATTGGTCGCCGTCGTGTTTCAATTGGCGGCCCTCTTGATGATTGCCGGCGTCGCCGGCAACCTCCTCTCCATCCTCGTGCCCTATCGCGTCCAGTCCGGCTCGTTGAAGCCCACCAAGATGCCCGGGCTGGCCATGCTCGTTATGATGTTCTGCCACCTGCTCTTTCCCCTGGCCATGATGCCGGTATTCGGGCCGGCGTTGATGGAGCTGGTGTGGCGCCAGCTCGGATTGCCCGCGGCGGTACCGGTCAACTTCATTCTCTCCGTCTTGCTCGCCGCGCTGGCGGCGGTTTTATACTGGCAGACGCTCGCGCCGCTGGGCCGCTTGCTGCACCGGCGCGAAACGAAGATTCTGAGCGTGGTGACGGTGGAAGTGGAATAAAACATCCCGCAACCCAGGTGCCATTTGCGGTGGCCGCCTTTTTTATTTGTCAAGCGCAGGACGGGAAATTTTTCCAAAAAAAAGTCTTGTGCCCGGACCGGTTTGGAGCGATTTAATCATCAAGCACGCAAGCCATGACAGTCCTTGCGTTGATCTTTGGAAGCGCAGAACCAGATTTACCCTGCTCTGTTCGTGATTAGCAGCAATTCCTTGAACCGTAGTAAAACGATCAAAGGAGCCAATTTGTGACTGTGGCCGACACGCCTTGACTGGAAGTCGAAAGCAGCCCGGCGGGCTCCAACATGTTGTAAAACATGTTCAAAGGATCATGCCGCACACGGCAAGAGTGGGGTTTTTTTATTGCGGAATGCGGAGTGTGGATTGCGGATTTTGTTTTGGGTAATTGTCTCCCACAATGCTAACCTCACGGCATGGCGCGCGATGACTTGTTCCAGAATCCGGCGGAAAGCCAGCCGGAAAACGCGCCCGCTCCGGAACCTCTCCGCAACCAGCCCCTCGCGGCCCGGATGCGCCCGCGCCACCTCGACGAGTTTGCCGGGCAGACGCACATCCTGGCCCCCGGCCAGTTGCTCCGCCGCGCCATCGAGGCTGACCGCATCCAGTCGCTCATATTCTTCGGCCCGCCCGGCACCGGCAAGACGTCGCTGGCCCAAATCATCGCCCGCCAGACCAAGAGCAAGTTCGAGCGGCTTAGCGGTGTGGAGTCCAACGTCGCCGACATGCGCCGGGTGCTGGCGTCCGCCGCCAACCGCCTGGAAAACACCGGCCAGCCCACCATCCTGTTCATTGACGAAATCCACCGGTTTAACAAGGCCCAGCAGGATGTGCTCCTGCCCGACGTCGAGAGCGGGGTCGTGCGGCTCATTGGCGCCACCACGCACAACCCGTTCTTTTTCGTCAACTCGCCGCTGGTCTCGCGCTCGCAGATTTTTGAACTGCGGCCGCTGACCGAGGCCGAACTTTTTTCACTGCTGCAACGCGCACTGGCCGACGCCGAGCGCGGCCTGGGTTACCTGAAAATCCAGGTGGACGAAGACGCATTGCGGCACCTGGCCAAGATTGCCGACGGCGACGCGCGCAAGGCGCTCAACGCGCTGGAAATCGCCGCGCTCACCACCGCACCGAACCAAAAGGGTGTTGTTCACGTCGACCTCGCCGCCGCCGAGCAGAGCATCCAGAAAAAGGCCGTGGTGTACGACGACGAGGACGCGCACTACGACACCATCTCGGCGTTCATCAAGTCCATGCGCGGCAGCGATCCGGACGCTGCATTGTACTGGCTGGCGAAGATGATTCACGCCGGGGAGGACCCGCGGTTCATTGCGCGCCGGATTGTGATCTGCGCGGCGGAGGACGTGGGCCTGGCGGACCCGATGGCGCTGGTGCTGGCAACCTCGGCGCTCGAAGCCGCGGAATTTGTCGGCTGGCCGGAGGCGCAGATCCCGCTCGCCGAGGCCACGATTTACATCGCCACCGCGAACAAGAGCAACAGTGCCGTGGCGGCAATTGCCGCCGCGCTGGAGGATGTGAAATCCGGGCGCACGCTCCCGGTGCCGGAGCATTTGCGGGATGCGAATTACAAAGGCGCCCAACGGCTGGGCCACGGCCAGGGTTACGAATACGCGCACGACCATCCCGGCCATTTTGTGGCGCAGGATTATCTGGGCGCCGTCAAACGCTATTACGAGCCAACCGAACAAGGCGTGGAAAGAAAAATCAAGGAACGGGTCGAAAAATGGCGGGCGGAATTCTCAAAATTACGCGAGACCTACGGGCAAGAACAAAAACGAGCTAAGGAATGAAAAAATTCAAGGTTTTGGTCCGAGGGAAAAACTATCTGATTCGCGCAGCTGAAAATCCTCCGCGAAAAGTCGGATTTTACACGACCGCGTTCGTTGAGGCCTCCAACACCGAGCAAGCAGAAGCCGCCGCTGTTGAACTTTTGCGAAATGATCTAAACCTCCGTAGTGCTAGCGAAAACAAGGCTCCCGATCCACCAAAACTCCAGATCGAGTCTATCGAAGAAACTCAATCCTTTGACGGGTGTAACCTCCCGCGAACAGGCCTTGCTATTTACGAAGAAGAATCTTAAGTCGAACCCGGCTTTTCCCCATTTGCCAATAGCGGCGGCATCGTTTAATTTTCTCGCATGAAGACGCTCACAGCGGTCATTTATCCCGGCGATACCAAACGCTGGCTGGTGGCTTATAATCCCGAAACCGGCACGACCACGCAGGGCAAAACGGTCGAAGAGGCGTTGAAAAATCTCAAGGAAGCCACGTCGCTGTTTCTGGAGGAGAAAAAATTACCCGACCGCCGGGGTGCCATCCTGACCACCTTCGAGGTGGAACATGCCTAAACTCCCCTGCGTTTCCGGCGCAAAAGTGGCAAAGGCGCTGGAACGCCTCAGCTTCATCCGCCAGCGGCAACGCGGAAGCCATCTGGTGATGCGGCGCGGCGGCAGCGTGTGTGTGGTACCAATGCACCGCGAAGTGGATCAAGGCACGTTGCGGGGCGTCTTGCGGCAGGCTGGAGTTTCACCGGAAGAATTCGTGGAGCATTTGTAGTCGCATGGCTGGTTCCATTGTTGATGCCAAGGCCGCGTTGCGCCGGCAGATCGGCGCGGGGCTGGCGGCCATGTCGCCGGAAAAGCGCGCCGCCGATTCCGCTTCAATTTGCGCGCGGCTGCGGGAACTGCCGGTATGGAAGAACAGCCAATCGGTATTGTTGTTCGCGCCGATGCCCATGGAACCGGACATCTGGCCGCTGCTGGCGGAAGCCTTGGCCGCCGGAAAAATCGCCGCCTTGCCCCGTTTCCACGCGGCCACGCGCCATTACACCGCCGCCCGCGTGCAGGAGTTGCGGTCGGACATCGTCTCCGGCCACATTGGCATCCGCGAACCGGCGCCGCAGTGCCCGGACATCCCCCTGAATTACTTTGACCTGGTTCTGGTGCCCGGGGTGGCGTTCGACGGACAGGGAAACCGCTTGGGACACGGCAAGGGATACTACGACCGTTTGCTGGCGGAAGTGCGCGGCGTAAGATGCGGCATTGCGTTTGGGGAGCAACTGACCGCCGCTGTTCCGGTGGGGCCGGCGGATGTGCGGATGGACTTTATTCTGACACCGACCGGTGGGATGGGTTGTGCGGATTGAAAAATTGCAGGCTCAACAGCAAGCTCCCGCCTCGAAAAACCGTCACCCGTCACCCGACTTTACTGATGCTGCTGGTTCATCATCGGCAGACTGCCTT
>DATJOW010000160.1:0-44989 GCA_035506715.1 Candidatus Acidiferrum sp.
CGTCACGGGTGCGCAGACTTTTTTGCTGGCCGGTCGCCGAATCTTGGGAATAATAGATTCCGCCGCGCCGGAACAGGGTGTATTTGGTTTTCATGTGCATGGGTCTGAATCATGCACCAGAACCGTCGCGACACGTTAAAGAGTAGTGGGCGAGTTTCGGCGGGATAGTGGCAGGATAGTGGCGAATTGTGATTCCGTGTGCCGCTATACTGACAGTTCCGCTGACAGTGGCCGTCCACGCGCTCAAGAAACCCTGTATTTATGCGGGCTTTGACAACTTGAACACAGATGGACGCGGATGAACACGGATTTTTTACGCCACCAGCATTCTTTCAAAGTAATTCGTAGCAGCCGAGGTGACGGGACTCGCCATTTGCGATTTACACAACTGGCGTGGTTTGAGGTTTACGATTCATCAACAGCCAACCCCAAATCAGCAGCAACAACCCCAAAACGGTCAAAACGCCACCAGCCACGATGTAGAAATGTCGCAATTCTTCAATGGTGTGAAAATATTTTAAAATCAGCCGGCCTAATTTCGCCTTTTCGTTTGGGGCCAAATCCGAATCGTTTTCCGAATCGTGATGCCCCCCATCGGTCAAACCGATAAACAATAGCGGCACGCCATGAAGGAGTAACAGAACACCGCCCCAATAAAGCGACATGCCAAGGAATGGAATCGGTCCCGCCTGCTCCGGCGGAAGCGGTTTTTCCAAAACTTCCACTTGAAAATCAGCCGGCGCCTCCATCCGTCGTTTTTGCAGGCAGTCAGTCAATTCTTGCACTTGTGTTGGTCGCTCTAGCACCATAGACCAAAATGCCCGCCCTGAGTTTCGTTTGCTTGGCCGACCACACAGAAATAGTTTCAATTTCATCAGGCCCGAATCTTCGAGGAGGGGTTCAAACTGAAATTTTGAAATCTGCTTCCATCGGATGAATGAGTGTTTGGCGGGTTTTAAAATGATTCTCTGGTCCTCAACTTTGATGACTCGTTTTGATCGTTGCTGAATTCGGGTTTGGATTTCCGCCACGGCTAAAACAAAGAGAAACATCGTGGGGACAGCCACAATCAGGACAGCCAAACGGTCCCACTGCAATTTATCTGCGAGCCATGCCCTAAAAAGTCCTATTTCGAGGAGTAGCAACAAAGAGAAAAACCAGATTGGGAGCAAAATTTTTATTTGCCGCCACCGATAATCCCAAGTCAGCGGGATGGATGGGTCAACAAACCGATTGAGTTCTGGTTTCTGCTCAATGGTCATGCCCGAAGATGTGTCAGAACTCCGTCAGCTTTTCCAACTCTTTTACCCTTCGCTCAATGTCCGCCCGCTTGATTTTAGTGGTCCGCGTCAGGCCGAAGCCTTCGCAGCAGAACGACGCGACCACGCTGCCATAAATCATCGCGCGTCTGAGGTTCGCCTCAACCGACCCGCGCGCCGCGGCGAGATAGCCCATCAAACCGCCCACAAACGAATCGCCCGCGCCGGTCGGGTCCACCACCGCCGACAGCGGATACGCCGGGCAGATGAAATGGCCGCGCGGGCCGGACAGGACCGAGCCGTGCGAACCTTTTTTGATGATGACGTATTTCGGGCCGAGCTGGTGGATTTTCTTTATTGCGGTGAAGACGTTGTCTTCCTTGGTCAATTGGTGCGCCTCGCTGTCGTTGAGCACAAAGCCGTCCAGGCGCGGGAGCAGCTTCAGCAAATCCTTCAAGGCAATGTTCAGCCACAGGTCCATCGTGTCGGCCACCACGAATTTCGGGCGGCGCATCTGGTCGAGCACATGATGCTGGAGCGCCGGGGCGATGTTGGCCAGCAGGACGAATAGCGTGTCCTGGTGCACCTTCGGCAGCGTGGGCGTGAACGTCTCGAACACGCCCAGTTCGGTCAGCAGCGTGCGGCGGTTGTTCATGTTCGCTTCGTATTCGCCCGACCAGTGAAACGTCTTGCCGGGCAGGATTTGCAGGCCGTCGAGGTTGATTTTGTGCCGGCGATAAAGGTCGAAATATTTCTTCGGAAAATCATCGCCGACCACGCCGACGAGTTTGACCGGGCTGAAAAAGCTGGCCGCCACGGCCGCATGGCTGGCCGAGCCGCCCAACAGGCGCGGATTTTCGGCGTTGGGAGTTTTGATGGAATCCAGCGCGGTGGAACCGACGATTAAAACGCTCATGAATCTAGGGTCTGGGGTCTGGGTTTTGGGCTTTGGGCTTCAGCAACCGCCCCTGCCTTTTTGGATGAGCTCGATTTCGTAGCCCTCGGGCGCATCAATGAAGGCGAAGGTCGTGCCGCTCGAACTGGTCGTCGGGCCGTCGGAATATTTCAGCCCGAGTTTCGCCAGGTGCCGGCCGAACTCCTCGAGGCTGTCCACCTCGAATGCCAGGTGTGTGAGGTCAGGTTGCACCTGCACCGGGCCGCTGCCGGGGAAGTGTGTGATTTCGATCTCCTCGGCGCTGCCGGGCGCCTTGAGAAACACCAGTTCCGAGCCGCGCGGGGATTTGTGCCGCTTGACTTCCGCCAGGCCCAGCACCTCGCGGTAAAATTTCACCGTGCGTTCCAGATCGTTCACCCGGTAGCGCGTATGCAACAGTTTGGTGACCTCGCTCATAATGAGTCCAATGTCCAAAGTCACCCGTCCAAAGTCGAGCGCATTGTTCAACTCCAGACTTTAGACTTTGGACTTTGGACTTTGGGCTGTAGAATGGCGGCATGGGCAAACGCCGTGAGGCGCGCGAACGCGCCGTGCAGTTCCTGTTCCAGTACGATTTGAACCCGCCGGAAAATCTGGATGGGGCTCTTAATGAATTCTGGGACACGCAGCGCGCGGCGGCCATCGCCGAGGAGAAAGGCCCGGCCACCTGGGGCCAGCCGGTCGAGCTGCCGCCACCCACCGCCGAGGAGGCCGAGGTGCGCCTGTTCGCCGACCCCCTCATCCGCGGCGTGCTTGAACATCGCGCAGCCATCGACGAACTCATCAAGACGCACGCGAAAAACTGGGAATTTCACCGCATCGCCGCCGTGGACCGCAACATCATGCGCCTGGCCATCTACGAGATGTTGCACCGCGAGGACATTCCGCCGGTCGTCAGCATCAACGAGGCGGTGGACATCGCCAAGAAGTTTTCCACCCAGGACAGCGGCAAGTTCGTCAACGGCATCCTCGACAAAATCAAGGGCGAGCTCCTGCGGCCGGGGAGGATGGTAAAATGAAATTTGCGGACCTGCATTTGCACACGCATTTCTCCGACGGCACGTTTTCGCCGGAGGAACTGGTTGGTCACGCCCGGCGGCTCGGCTTTGCGGCGCTGGCCTTGACCGACCACGATTCGGTCGAGGGCTGCGCCCCCACGGCGGCCGCCTGCGCCGCGGCCGGGATCGAATTCATCCCCGGGACCGAGCTCACCGCCGAGCACCACGACATTGAAGTTCATCTGCTCGGTTATTTCCTGGACATTCACAATGAAACACTGCTGGCCGAAATCGCCAAGTTCCAGGCCGTTCGCCAGAACCGCATCCGCGAAATGGTGGCCAAGCTCAATCAACTGCATGTCCCGCTGGAGGTTGATGCCGTCTTCGCCCTCGCCAATTGCAAATCACCCGGCCGGCCGCATGTGGCTCGCGCCCTGACAAAAGCGGGCTTGGTCAAACATCTCGACGAGGCGTTTGAACGCTTTTTAAGAAAAGGCCGCCCGGCGTGGGTGCCCAAGGCCAAAATGTCCGCCCTCGAAGGCATCGAATTGATCCATCGCGCGGGCGGCCTGGCGGTGATGGCCCACCCCGGGTTGAACCGGACCGACGAGATCATTCCCGCGCTCGTGGAGGCCGGGTTGGACGGGATCGAATGTTTTCACACAAAACACACGACCGCGATGTCCGAGCACTACCTCGAAATCGCCGACCAGTCTAACCTGCTGGTCACGGGCGGTTCAGATTGCCACGGCTTCAGCAAGGGCAAGCCGCTCATCGGCACCATCAAACTGCCCTATGAACAGGTGGAGAAACTCAAAGCGGGCGTCGAAAGCCGCAGGGCGAGAGCTGGCAGTCCGCGATCCGCCAGCCGCCAGCCGCAATAGTTCATGGGCCTTTTCGCCAAATTCAAGGCCGGCTTGCAGAAAACCCATGGCCGGCTGGCGCACGAGATCAAACGCATCGTCACGCGTTCGCCCCGCCTCGAAACGGCGTCGCTCGAAGAGCTCGAAGCCGCGCTCATCGCCGCCGACCTTGGTCTGCCCGTCACGCACCAGATTGTCGCCGCCGTCAAGCACGCCTACGAAACCCAGGGCGGGGCCGGACTGGATGTATTTGCCATCGCCCAGCAGGAAGTGGAAACGAATCTGTTTGCCGCGTCAAAAAAAGCGGGTTTGAACAAAACGGCTCACGGGCCAACGGTGGTTTCGGTCGTCGGCGTCAATGGCACGGGCAAGACCACCACCGCCGCCAAACTGGCGCACCTGGTCCAGGCGCAAAAGCAGACCGCATTGCTCGCTGCCTGCGACACGTTCCGCGCCGCCGCCATCGAGCAGCTCAAGCTCTGGGGCCAGAAGGTCAAAGTGGAGGTCATCGCCGGTGCTTACGGCGCCGATGCCGCCGCAGTCGCGCACGATGCGGTCGCCGCGGCGCAGGCACGCCGGGCGGATTACCTGTTCATCGATACCGCCGGCCGGCTGCACACCAAGCACAACCTGATGCAGGAATTGCAGAAGCTGCACCGCGTCATCGGCAAGCAACTGCCCGGCGCACCGCACGAGGCATTGCTGGTGCTCGACGCGACCACGGGCATGAACGCGCTCCAGCAGGCGCGCGAGTTCAACAAGGCGGTGGCGCTGACCGGGCTGGTGGTCACCAAGCTGGACGGCACGAGCAAGGGCGGCATGGTGGTGGCCATCCAGCAGGAGCTCGGCCTGCCCATCAAATTCGTCGGCCTCGGCGAACACGCCGACGATTTGCAGCCGTTCGACGCCAAACAGTTCGCCCGGGCGTTGTTTGAGGAATAAAGACTTTGCGGAGTGGAATTGGCTTTCAAAGAGCCTGAATTCACTTTATACAGGCTTTACCTGATACAACCGCGCAGCGTTCAGCACGGATTATACCAGTACGCTGTGCCGCAATACCTCAATTCGCCATGAAGCAACTGCTCATCCTCGGCACCCTGGCAGCGTTGCTGCCGCTCGCGCAGGCGCAGACGAACACCACCAGCTTCACCAACCAGACCGACAAGACTGAAACCAAGGCGCAGCGCGACGCCCGCATGGCCTGGTGGCGCGACGCCAAGTTCGGCCTGTTCATCCACTGGGGCGTCTATTCCGTGCCCGCCGGCTATTACCACGGCCAGCCTGTCGCCGGCATCGGCGAGTGGATCATGAATAAGGGCAAGATCCCGATGGCCGAGTACCAGCAGTTCGCCAAGGAATTCAATCCCACCAACTTCAATGCCGACGAATGGGTGAAAACCGCCAAGGACGCCGGCATGAAATACATCGTCATCACCAGCAAACATCACGACGGATTCGCAATGTTCTGTTCGCAGGCCAGCCAGTGGAACATCTGTGACGCGTCGCCGTTCGGACGCGATCCGCTGCAGGAACTCGCCGCTGCCTGCCGCAAGCAGGGCATCCGGCTGGGATTTTACTATTCGCAAGCACAGGACTGGAACAACGGCGGTTCCGCCGCCGGCGGCAAGTGGGACCCAGCCCAGCAGCACAGCATGGACGACTACATCGATCACATTGCCGTGCCGCAGGTGCGTGAAATTCTCACCCGCTACGGCCCGGACATTCCCGCCGTGCTCTGGTGGGACACGCCGACGGGCATGAACCGCGAGCGCGCCCAGAAGCTTTACCAGATCACGCAGGAGCTGCGGCCCGACCTGATCCAGAACAACCGGCTCGGCGGCGGTTTCAAGGGCGACATTGAAACGCCCGAACAGCACATTCCCGCGCAGGGCTACCCCGGCCGCGACTGGGAAACGTGCATGACCATGAACGACACCTGGGGCTTCAAGCGCGACGACAACCACTGGAAATCCACCGGGGCACTCATCCGCAACCTCTGCGACATCGCGAGCAAGGGCGGCAATTACCTCTTGAACGTCGGCCCGATGAGCGACGGCGTGATCCCGCCGCCGAGCGTCACGCGCCTGGCCGAAATCGGCGGCTGGATGCGCACCAACGGCGAGGCGATCTACGGCACCGGCCCGACGGCATTCGGGGCCGAGGCCGGCAAACTCAGCGAGACCGACAAAGACCAAAACGGCAAACCCAGATTCGTCACGGCCTGGGACTGGCGATGCACCACCAAGCCGGGGAAAATTTACCTCCTTATCTTCAAATGGCCGCTGGATGGAAATTTTGGATTGCCGGCCGTGACCAACGAAATCACACGGGCCTATCTGCTGGCCGACCCGAAGCGGCACAAATTGAAATTCAAGCAAAACAGCTTGGGGGTGTCCCTCGCGCTGCCGGCCAAAGCCCCGGACGCCATCGCCTCGGTGGTTTGCCTGGAAACCAAATGACGCCGGAGGCCGGGCGGCCAGTCGGGAGGGCGCAAACCCTTTCCATTTGAGCCTGCCTATGTCAGCCGCTACGATGGGGGATAATGTCCGACGTTGATTTCATGCGCCTTGCCCTCCGGCTCGCCCGGCGCGGGTATGGCGCCACCTCGCCCAACCCGATGGTCGGGGCGGTCCTGGTAACGAGAGGCAAAATCATCGGCCGCGGCTGGCACCGGCGCGCCGGTTGGCCGCACGCGGAAATCGAAGCGTTCCGCGACGCGCAAGACCGTGGGCGGAATCCGAAAGGTGCGACGCTCTACGTCACGCTCGAACCGTGTTGCACCTACGGCCGCACGCCACCCTGCACCGATGCCATCACCGCCGCCGGAATCAAGCGAGTGGTTGTCGGGGCAATGGATCCGAATCCGAGACATTCGGGCCGGGCTTTCAAAATTTTGCGGCGAGCAGGCCTGGAAGTCGTGCCGGGAGTTTTGACTGATGAGTGCACGCGTCTGAACGAGGCGTTCAACCACTGGATCGTCCACCGCACGCCGTTCGTGACGGTCAAGGCGGCGATGACCTTGGACGGCAAGATCGCCACGGCCAGCGGCGAATCGAAATGGATCACCGGCGAAAAAGCCCGGGCCTGCGGAATGAAACTGCGGCAGGGCCACGATGCGATTCTGGTCGGCATCAACACGGTTTTGGCGGACGATCCGGGTCTGACCGCAAGAATCGGAACGCGGAACTCCGGTTCGGCCGGTGCCGGTCGGGAGACCGGCGCTCCCCGGCAGCGCCGCATCGTTCTGGATTCGCTGGCCCGAACCCCTTTGAACGCCAAAGTGGTGAGCGATAAACATGCGGCGCTGACGACCCTCGTCGTGAGCGAACGCGCGCCCAAAAGTCGCGTTGCCGCCCTGGCCGGACGAGTGAATGTCATCGTCGCCCCTCTGAAAAAATCCACAATCCGCAACCCGCGGTCGCAAATTGACTTGCGTTGGTTGCTCAAGCAGCTCGGCGCCCAAAGCGTCACCGGCCTGCTGGTCGAAGGCGGCGGGGAGGTCAATGCATCGTTTTTGCTCGGCGGCTTCGCGCACCGGGTGGCGTTTTTTTACGCCCCGAAAATCCTGGGCGGCCGCGATGCGCGCAAGGCCGTGGCCGGTGAAGGCGCGCGGAGTCTGGCAGAGGCGCTGGCATTGCGCGAGGTTGAATGGCAGCGGCTCGGTCCGGATTTGTTCCTGACGGCGCGGGTTGATTAAACACGGCTCGACGGAGTCTTGCCCCACCACTAAGCTGACGAAAATGTTCACCGGTATTGTGGAAGAAGCGGGAACCGTCGAGCGCATCCGGCCGACAGCAAAATCCATCGCGCTGACCGTGCGCGCAGGCGTGACGGGTCGCGGGTTGAAACTGGGCGGCAGCCTGGCCGTCAACGGCTGTTGCCTGACGGCGGTAAAAATTCACACCCGCGGCAAATTCAAGTTCGCGCAATTTGATTTGCTCCAGGAAACCTGGCGGCGCACCAACCTGCCATTCGCCCGCCCGGGTTCGCTCGTCAACCTCGAACGCCCGCTGCGCGCCAACGGCGAGTTCGGCGGCCATTTTGTCACCGGCCACATTGACGGCGTCGGCAAAATCATCCGCTGGGAGCGCGCCGGCCAGGACCACGTGCTCGATATCGCCGCCCCGGCCGAGGTGATGCGCTACATCGTCTTCAAAGGCTCGGTGGCCGTGGACGGCATCAGTCTCACGGTCGCCGGCGTGTCGAAAAACCGTTTCCGCATCTGGATCATTCCGCACACCTACGAAATCACCGCCCTGCGCGAGCGCCAAGTCGGCGATGCGGTGAATCTGGAGGCTGACTTGCTGGGCAAATACGCCGAAAAATTTCTGGCAGCCCGCGGTAAGCGTTGACCGGGACGGATTGCCGCGTCGTGCCTGCGGCCCGAAAATCGGGCATAGGATCGACACCGCAATCCGCCGGTTGTCATTGGCGGCCGGACGTGCGATGTTGACCGCACAGCTGTTCTGACGGAGCGAACATGCGCGAGTCCGAGACAGTGAACGCGGGGAAAACAGACCCGGTCAACCGGCCTCTGCCGCCGCCGGTCCAGACTTCAAAAGCGAGCTCCCCCCTGGCCGACCAACTGGACCGGCACACGACCATAGGCAAACTCGGGCACCCCGAGGATGGCCGGGTCCGTTGTGTTGCGTGCGGGCACCGGTGCTTGATTGCCCCGGGACGGCGCGGGATCTGCAAGGTGCGCTTCAACGACGGCGGCCAGTTGCGGGTGCCGTTCGGCTACACCGCTGGCGTGGCCTGCGATCCGGTCGAGAAAAAACCGTTCTTCCACGTGCATCCCGGCAGTGACGCGCTCACGTTTGGCATGCTGGGCTGCGATTTTCATTGTCCGTATTGCCAAAACTGGATCACCAGCCAGGCCTTGCGCGATGAAGCGTCACCGGCGCCGTTCCAGACCAGCACCCCGGAGGAACTGGTCAAGGCCGCCCGCCGCCACGGCGCGCGACTGGTGGTTTCCAGCTACAACGAGCCGCTCATCACCGCCGAATGGGCTGTGTCAATCTTCCAGTCGGCCAAGGCGCAGGGACTGTTATGCGCCTTCGTCTCCAATGGCAATGCCACCCCTGAGGCGCTCGATTTTCTCCAGCCGTGGATTATCGCTTACAAGGTGGATTTAAAAGGCTTTGACGACCGCCGCTACCGGACGCTCGGCGGGACGCTCGGCCGCGTGACCGAAACCATCAAAATGGTTCATCAGCGCGGCCTCTGGCTGGAGGTGGTCACGCTACTGGTCCCGGATTTCAACGACGACTCGCAGGAGCTCCGCGACCTTGCCCGCTTCCTGGCTTCGGTTGGCCGCGACATCCCGTGGCACGTCACGGCCTTTCATCCGGATTACAAAATGACCGGCCCGCGACCGACACGGCCGGGCGATTTGATGCGTGCGGCGGAGATTGGTGTCGAAGCCGGCCTGCGCTTCGTCTATGCCGGCAATGCGTCCGGCCGGGTCGGCCCATGGGAAAACACGCGCTGCCCCGGCTGCGGCGCAACGCTGATTGCCCGCGCCGGCTACTTGATCCACGAATACAAAATCACCGCCGGGGGCAAGTGCCCGCGCTGCGACGAGACAATTCCCGGGCTCTGGCCGACGGAGGGCGCCCACCAGAGCACCGGGCAGCCTCGGCTGCCTCGGCCGGTGAACGTGAGATGAAAATGCGTTTCCGGTTCAAGCCCGCACGAGATGTCCCGGCGGTGCGGCCGCCCGCCGTCGCGGGACAATTTTATCCCGCCGACCCGGAGGAGCTCCGAACCCAGGTGAATGCTTTTCTCTCCGAGGCAAACCCAGCCGTGGGCGAAGTTCCGAAGGCCATCATCGCCCCTCATGCCGGTTACATCTATTCCGGGCCCGTTGCCGGCTCGGCATACGCCTCCCTGGCGCGCGGACGCGACCGGTTCAGGCGCGTGGTGCTGCTGGGCCCGTCACATTTCGTGGCGCTTGAGGGACTGGCTGCCAGCAGCGCAACAGTTTTTCAATCGCCGCTGGGACCAGTTCCGGTGGACGGGCGCGCGCTCGCGCAAGTCCGCAAACTGCCGTACGTAATCACCTTGGACGCTGCGCACCAGCGCGAACACAGCCTCGAAGTGCACCTGCCGTTTCTGCAAATCGCGCTGGCAGAATTCAAACTGGTGCCGCTCGTGGTGGGCGAAATTCCGGCGGAGGAAGTCGGCGGTGTGTTGGACGAGCTCTGGGATGGAGACGCGACCTGCATCGTGATCAGCTCGGACCTAAGCCACTACCACGATTATCGGACCGCGCAACAGATCGACCAAAAGACGGCGCGCCTCGTCGAGACGTTGGATTGGCAGCAGCTCGACGGGAACCAGGCCTGCGGTTGCCGGCCGATGGGGGGCCTCCTGTGGGCGGCAAAAAAGCGCGGCATGCGTTGTCGCGCCGTGGATTTACGCAATTCCGGCGACACGTCCGGGGGCCGCGACCGCGTGGTCGGCTACGGCGCTTTCGTGCTCACAGCCGATTGACTTCGGAGGAGCGGTTTCCACGAGCCCTAATTTTCTCTACTCTTTATTTTTTATGGGGTTCGTGTATTTCCCGGTAAGCAACGGGTTGAAACCCAGCACCATTGATGGAAACTGAAGTCATTCACTCGCCCGAACCCGTCCATCACCGGGCGACGCCGCATCGGCTGGCTCGCCGGACGTTGTTCAGTTTCCTGCTGACATTCGTGGTTTCGCGGACGACGGTCTTCCTGATCATGTCCGGCGCCATTCCGAACATGTATTGTTTCCTGAACGGAACGCACGTCCATCATTTGAACTACGGTATTTTCCTGCTGGCGGCGGTGGCCGGCTACGCCATCTTCCGCCGGCCGGTCGGACGTGCCGCCGACGTCACCGCGCTGATGTACGGAATCGCCCTGGGGCTGACCTTTGACGAATTCGGCATGTGGTTGCACCTGGGTGGCAGCTACTGGCAGCGGGCGAGCGTGGACGCGGTGATCGTCGTGGCGGCGCTGATCAGCCTGGTGGCGTTCGTGCGGTCGCTGGAACGGTTTGAATCACGGCATCTCTGGGCGTTCCTCTGCCTGGCGGTGGTGCTAATCGGGTTTGCGGTTGCGCTGTACTGGTCCGGCCTTCACCTGGGCGGCTTCGTCGGTCCCGCGCTGCGCGATTTGGAACAGTCCTCCTCACCGTAAATCATCAGATCTGTTTTCCGGCCGCTCGAAGGCTCATTCGCCCGAGACGTTCACCACGATGGTGCGGCGGCGGGGTTTGATGTCACATTCCAGATGGAAGATCTGCTGCCAGGTGCCCAACACCGGTTTGCCGCCGGCCACCGGCACGGACAATGACGGCCCGAGCAGCGTGGCCTGCAAATGCGAATGACCGTTGCCGTCGCGCCAGGCCTGCTCGTGGCCGTAATCGCGGTTGGCGGGAATGAGTTTGTCCAGCAGTTCGGGCAGGTCCTCGCACAAACCGGGCTCAAATTCGATGGCGCCCAGTGCGCCGGTGCTGCCAACATTGAACACGTGCGCCGTGCCGGTGCGCACTCCGGAATCGTGAATGATTCGCTCAACGTCCCCGGTCAGATCGTGCATCTCGCGGTGGCCCCGGGTTTCCAGCTGGATTTGTTTTTGATAGACCATGTCCTTCTCTTGCGCAGAATGGCGTGGGAAGGCAATGCTTTTTGCTGGGAGCGCCGGCGTCCCGCCGGCTTGGTATGCTTGGTCGGTAAACATCCAGCTCGCCGGCGAGATGCCGGTGTTCCCAGGTTCATGACAGCGCCAAATCCAACAGCCGCGCCTGCGGAATGCGTTCGGTGACAACCCATCGGGCCAGGTTCACCCAACGCTGGCAGCGGTCGAGCACGATGCCGTCAGAAGTGGCGATGATTTCCTCCGTGTGCGACAACACATGGTCGGGGCTGAAGGTCAGTTCGACTTCCATGTTCCAACCGGCTTCGGCGGCGGCTGTGCGGATGAGGGTCTTGAGCCGGCCGCTGTTGGAAACCGGCTGGTCAAGCCACCAGCGGCAGCAGCTCACGCCCAAAGCGGCGGCGGTTTCGCCGACGAGGCGCAGTGCGGGCAGGGTTTCCGCCAGCTTGCGATAGCGGCGATGGACGCCGGCGATGTCCCGGCAACAGCCGTCGCGGCACAACAAAACAATCCCGCTCGCCAGCGCGCTTTCGAGAATGGTCAGCACGTTGTAACCGTCGAGCCAGAGTTCCCTGCCTTCCAGGCGGTCGGGTTCGACTCGAAGTTTCTGGCGGTGCTGGGCATCGTCGCGCGAGCAGGCGTAACGGGAGACAGCCATGCGCTGGCGGCTGGTGAGATTGTGCCGGTTGCCGACCAGTTCAACCGCCGACCGCGCCGCGTAACCGCGGTCGAGCAGCCAGCAAAGGTCGGCGGCGGCGGCGCGGAGGACGGGCAACTGCCGGGCGGCAAAGAGCCGTTCGTCCTGGGGAGCGAGGCCCCGGTGTATCTGGTGCCGAGCCACAGGCCAAGATTGGCTGGTCGAATCGCAACTCGCAACATCTCTGTGCTTCAACCTGCGCCGTGCGCCGCGATCCTGCTTCCCCGCCACTTTGCGGCCGGGTCGTGCGCCAGCCCAAGCGATTTCAGCGGATCGACAGCCGGAGATCAGGCGGACTTTCGCCGCAGGACCAGGCCAAGAAGACCAAAACCGGTGCCGCACAAAATACAACTGGCCGGTTCCGGAACGCTTGCGTAAGCGACGTCATCAAACTCGAATGAATTTTGGGTGCCCGTGGCAACAACGCGGGAAAAGGGGATCGTAGAAGTGATGTTGACATAAGCGGTGCCATTCGGCCCCCAGTCTCCGGACGACGTAACCGGAAGATTCTCTCCCAAAACCGTGCCAATAAGATTATTGGCGCTGTCGTAGAAAGCGAGCTTGTCTCCGGTGCCAAATGTGCCCCAAAGCAGGCCTAGATAATTTTGCGGGGTCGCAAAGCTGAGAGTGGCTGCCCCCCCGATTTCAATGGCGACATATTGGCTGCCATCCCAGGGATAATTATTGTAGCCGGAGATTACCGGCTCGCCAAAAAAAGCCGCCTGCGACTCGGAGAAGCTGGGCGGCACGTAAGCCACGCTATAGTTCGCGCCGGTTACCAGATACGCTGGGCCCGAAAGGGCCAGGATCGCCGGTGACGCTTGGTTGAAAGTTTCCAGCGTGGCTCCGCTTGCGGTGGGAAGCCCCCCGATGGTCGCGGTCACCGAAAACTGGGCTTGAGCCGCACCGGTGGCGGTCAACAGCAAAACAGCCGCAATCCAGATGTGTAGTCTTGTTTGAACGCCTCCGATTGTTGAAAGCCCGGGGCGGGCGACGGATAGTCCGTTGGTAATTGATAGTTTGGTCGTTTTCATAGGGTTGGAACGGTTGATTTCTTCTGAGCTGACACGACTGCGTAATGAAGCGTTTCTGATTGTAATGGGCGGGGTCAAATCCCCAGTCCGTCTGATTGTTGGTGATCTTACGCCCGTCTCATGCTCTAGTCGAGAAAAAGCCGCGCGCGGGCGCGAGAAAACTTCGGCGTGGATGTGACCCTTGGAAACGCCACCCCTTCAAGAGTTTGGCAGGCGATTTTGGACGGACAACGGAGACCGGCCTGCCATAGCTGGCAACCAAACTTCCCAACAAAGCCAATGAATGATCGCAGCCGAACCGAAAGCAGCCGAAAAGGTTGGTGCGCATAGCAGGACTTGAACCTGCACGCCTTGCGGCACTACCACCTCAAAGTAGCGTGTCTGCCAATTCCACCATATGCGCACGCACCTTCATAATAAAGCAAGCCGCGGCGTTTTGTGCAAGTTGAATCGGGGCCAGCCCAACGCGACTGCATCCCCCCAATGCATGCCAAACACGGATGGACACCGAATTACACGGATGGCCGAACCGGTTTGAATTGGGTGCGCCTCTCCGCCTCATCCGGATCTGTCCCTGTTGGTCCGCGGCTTTCCGGCGGCTTGAACAAGTTTTACTCGGGGAAGAACCATTGCCAGCCGCGCCAGCGGTTCGGATGAGCTGGATTGAAGCCTTCACTGCGCTTTGGCTTCTCCAAATCCCATTGCAGCAGGATGCCGATGCTGTTGGCGCCACGCCCGTGCGAGCGGATGGCGTCCACGCCATAGCCGTAGTCGAGCATGATTTTCAAACGGTCGTTCGGCGCGCGATAAAAGAGGCCACCGCCCACGCCGGTCAGCGAATTGCCCGGCTGCCCTTCGCCGGGCAGGTAATCCACCACTGCGGTGGCCGCGTTGGCGCTGAGGTTCCAGCGCTGGCTGTGGTCGAGCGGCAGCAGGTAATTCGCGTTGAACAGCACAAACTGGCGGGCGCTGATTTCCTGAAAATAATAACCCGGCAGCGACAACGGAAATTCCGCCACCAGCGGCAGATAACCCCCGAGCCGGTAGGCGCTGAAACGGTCGGCATCCACACTGGTGCCGGCCAGCAGGCGCACGTAAAAATTCTGCTGGCTTTTGGGCAGCGTGTAAGACAGGGCGGCAGCAGTCCAGAACAGATGCGATTGCTCCTCGGTGGCGCGGTCGCCGTTGTAGCCGTATGGCCCGTAACCCGTCCGGAACTGGCCTTCGTACCAGACGGATATCTCCATGGCGAGCGCCGGAAACAACGTCGGCTCGATGCCGCCCCAGCGCAATCCGGTACGCACGCTGAACTCGCCGCGTTCTCCCGGCAGGGTAAACGTGGGCGCCGTTTCACTGCTGCGATCATAAGTCGAATAATGCGCTGAGCCGCGCAGGACGAGATTCAATGGGATCAGGTCGCCGGGATTGAACAGGTGGTACAGGCTGGCGGAAAGCTCCGCGCCGTGGCCGTCGAAAGATTGACTGGGATAAAACGTGCCGCCATGGATTTCGTTGTAGCTGTCGGCAAACCCACCCCCGGCCACCCCGAGGCCGAAGTCCGTCTGCGGTCCCAAGCCGTGGACAAAGCCAAGCTCGGAATCCAGGTACACCGGCGCCACGGCCAGCCGGAGGGTCAGGTTCGTGCGCAGGAAATCCGGCTGGTTGCGATAGTAAAAGGCATAACCGGCGAACGGCGCGTGGCCCTCCAGCGGCTGGTTGTAGCCCATCTGGATCAGGTCGCGTTTGATGGGATCAATCTGCGCGGACGCGAGCAACGGGAACAATAGCGTGAGCCACCACAGCGCGCGCCCGGAACGTTTCATCCCCGTTCTGGTAACGCAAAGCCGAGCCGCCAGCAAGCGCGAATCCACTCCCCGCTGGACACGCGGGAATTTTTCCGGCCTACTGTAGCGCCGATGGCGCCGCTCAACGCTGAATTGCTGGCCAGGGCCAAGTCGCTCGGTTTCTCCGACCGGCAGATCGCCCATTTGACCAGCGCGACCGAGGACGAAATCCGCGCGTTGCGAAAAAAACTGGGGCTGGTGCCCAGTTACCGGCTGGTGGACACCTGCGCCGCTGAGTTCGAAGCTTACACGCCGTATTACTATTCCACCTACGACCGAGGCGATGACGAGGTCAAAAGGACGCCAAAGCAAAAGGTGATGATTCTGGGCGGCGGGCCGAATCGGATCGGCCAGGGCATCGAATTCGATTACTGCTGCGTTCACGCCGCGTTCGCGCTCAAGGAGGATGGCTTCGAAACCCTCATGGTCAATTCGAACCCGGAGACGGTTTCGACCGATTACGACACCAGTGACAAATTGTTTTTCGAGCCGCTCACGCTCGAAGACGTGCTGCACATTTACGAACGCGAAGGCTGCTGGGGAGCCATCGCCCAGTTCGGCGGGCAGACGCCGCTGAACCTGGCGCTGGGCCTGCAGAAAAACGGGGTCAATATCATCGGCACCTCGCCGCAGAGCATTGAAATTGCCGAGGACCGCAAGCTGTTCGCCGCGATGCTGGACCGGCTGAAGATTCCCCAGCCGCCCAACGGCATCGCCACCAACGAGGCCGAGGCCCTCGCCGTCGCCCGGCAACTCGAATATCCCATCCTGGTGCGCCCCTCCTTTGTGCTGGGGGGGCGCGCGATGCAGATCGTTTATTCCGATGCCGAGCTCCACCACTACATGCGCTTTGCCGTGGAAGCCTCGCCCGAGCGGCCGGTGCTCGTGGACAAATTCCTTGAAGATGCGACGGAAGTGGACGTGGATTGCATCTCGGATGTCGGCCGGTTCGATCATCCGGACGACGGGCACATCGTCATCGGCGGCATGCTGGAGCACATCGAGTTTGCCGGGGTGCATTCCGGCGATGCCGCCATGGTGCTGCCGCCGCACACGCTGTCGAAAAAAGTGATGGAGACGATCCGCGAGTACACCCAGGCCATGGCGCGCGAACTGCGCGTGATCGGCCTGATGAACGTGCAATATGCCGTAAAGGATGAAAAGGTGTTCGTGCTCGAGGTCAATCCGCGCGCGTCCCGCACAGTGCCGTTCGTGAGCAAGGCCATCGGCGCGCCGCTGGCCAAGCTGGCGGCGAAGGTCATGGCGGGGAAGAGCCTCAAGGAACTGGGGTTTACCAGGGAACTCTGGCCGAAATACTGGGCAATCAAGGAATCGGTGTTTCCGTTCAACCGCTTCCACGGGCAGGATATCGTGCTGTCGCCGGAAATGCGCTCCACCGGCGAGGTCATGGGACTCGATGCCGAGCGCGGCATCGCCTATGCCAAGTCACAGATGGCCGCGGGGTCACCGCTGCCGCCCGGCGGCAAGGTGTTCATCAGCGTCAGCGATGCCCACAAGCAGGAGGTGGCGGCGGTGGCGAAACAGTTTGCCGAGCTCGGCTTTGAACTGGTTTCCACCGGCGGCACGGCGGCGGTGCTGGAAAAGGCCGGCCTGGCGGTGCAGCGGATTTTCAAGTTGCAGGAAGGCCGGCCCAACGTGATCGATCTGCTCAAGAACAAGGAACTCCACCTGGTCATCAACACGCCGTCCGGTGCCACACCCCGCGACGACGGCATCAAAATCCGCACCACAGCCGTCTACACCGGCACGCCGATCATGACGACCATCAGCGGCGCCAAGGCGGCTGCCCGCGGCATCGCCGCCTTGAAAAAGGCCGGATACGGCGTGAAGACATTGCAGGAATACCACTGAGCTGCGATCGCCTCGCCGGAACACGCTATTTCTTCTCGTCCGCTTTCGATTCCGCCGGATTGGTCTTTTCAAAGCTCAACGATGCCGAGTTGATGCAATACCGCAGTCCGGTCGGGGCGGGACCGTCATCGAACACGTGGCCGAGATGGCTGCCGCAGCGGGCGCACAGCACCTCTGTCCGGTGCATGCCGTAACTGTTGTCCTCGCGCAGGATGACTTTCTTTTCCGCCGCCAGATCGTAGAAACTGGGCCAGCCGCAGCCGGAATCGAACTTGGTCTCGGACGTGAAAATGACTTCCCCGCACGCCGCGCAGCGGTAAACCCCGGGGTCCTTCGTGTTCCAATATTTCCCGGTAAACGGCCGCTCCGTGCCGGCTTCACGCAGGACGCGGTATTGTTCCGGTGTCAACTGCTGGCGCCACTCTGCGTCGGTTTTGGTTACAGTGAATTTCATGGTTGAGTTCGTGGGGGAAAGCGCGGCTGCCGGCCGGGCGGCGTTGTTCGTGGGCGAAGCGTTGCAACCGGCAACCAGCGCGCACCAGGCCGCCAGGCCTAATAATTTGTAATGCGTTTTCACAGGAACGGATTTTCGTCTGCACACCCATTCGCGGTTGATACCGATTACCCGGACTACGATTCCGGCCGGCGCAGCACGCGATACCGGTGGGTCCACGGATCTATCCGGCAGGCGGCGCGGTAATCACAAAATTCACACGGCGTCTCGCGCCCCCGCCGATACGGTGCCACCGGCACGGCGCCGCGAAAAATCGCCTCGCCCATGTTCCGCAACTGCCTTTCCACGTTGTGCAGCAGCAGCTCCAATTCCGGACGGGGCAGCGCCTCCACGGAATTTGACCACAGCTTGCCGTCCTTGTTCAACCGATAGTTGAACTGGTCCGCTGCCCCGGTGCGGTCGAGCTGGGGCAGGGCGGCGGCGTCGAAGCGCCCGGTGTGGCGGTAAGCGCGTTTGCGCCCGGCCTCCGCGTCCGCGAGCACCTCGTCGCGCGTGGTCCCGCGCGCATAGGCGCCGCGCAGATTCACGTAAAAGGCGCCGGCGGGAATCAGCGCGGATACGCCCAGCCACCTTCGGGGATCCGGCCAACTTGCCACGGCCGCCAGGTACCCCAGCAATTGGAGTTGGATGCCATGCGCCATCAGCAGCGGGTCGAGCCTTCGCAGGCCCGATTTGTAATCCAGGATCACACACCAGGCGCGATCCCGGTTCGGAGGGTACAGATCAATGCGATCGATTCTCCCGCGGAGTGCCAACCGGTGACCCGCCCCCAGGTCCAGCTCCCAGGCGGGCGGGCCGGCGGGTCCCATGCCGAATTCCATTTCGACCGCGGCCGGATCGAATGCATATTGATCGCGCATCCAGGTCACCAGGGTCTCGACAAAATCCTGCAGCGCAGCGCTCAGCGCCCGGGCGGTGAATTCACTCCGGGCATCCGCACGCAGCAACCCATCGCGGTAGCGCGGCGCGAGTTCGGCGGCAATCCGGCCCACGTCTTCCCGGGCGCGATCGGGGGTGAGATCGCACCAGCGCTTGCCGGCGGCCTGCAGACGTTCGTGGAACACTTTCAACACCTCGTGCTGAAAACTGCCGGTGGCCCGCGCATCCAGCTCGAAGACCTTGCGTTCTTCGGCGTGCAACCCGGTGTGAACAAAAAAGCGGAACGGACACTGGGCATACTCCTCCAGCCGGCTGACGGACGATTGCAGGGTCGGGCCGAACAATTCCGCCGCCATGGCCGGGGACAATCCCTCCGTCAACTCCGGTTCGCGCAGGGCGCGCAAGGCTTCGACCAGTGGGATCACCGCCGGGCACCTCAGCAATCCATTCCAGGCTTCCGCAACTGACTCCGGGAGCCCCTGCGCTGGAGTGGCCCGGGTGGCGGAAACGGAGCGGTCCCGGTTCTCGCTCCGGCTGAATAATTCAACCAGTAATGCAACCAGTTCGCGCGGGTGCTCCGCCTCAGCCGCCTTGATTTCGCCCTGGAATCTTTCGATTTCCAGTCCGGGAAAAATCCGGCGGAGGTATGCGACGAAGGGTGACGGGTTCAAGGGTTTGGCGTCCATCCCCTGGCGGGCATACGTCACCCAAAGCTGGTCGCTGGCCCGGGTGCAGGCGATGTAGCCGAGGTAACGTTCGCGAGCCAGCTGCTCACGCACCCCGGGGCCGAGCCGCAGGTCCGCCTCCCCCAGCTCGGCGCGGTCGGCATCGGTCAAAATCGCCGATGCCCCCGGTGTGGCCGGGAAAAGCGTTTCGTTCATGCCGAGCAACAGCGCCAGCTTGAGATCGGGATTGCGGGCGCGGTCGATCGCCCCGACGAGCACCTGATCCAACGCCGGTGGAATCACGCCGACGGTCAGACCGGCCAGGCCGGCTTCCAGAACCGGCAGCCAATCGCGCAAGGGGAGCGCCTCGTCCGGGAACGCGAGGGCAACGTTGTCAACCCAGGTGTTCATTTGATCCCAAACCGTTGCATGAATCGCGGATTGCGGACTGTGAACCGTGGAATCTTCCGTATCAGCCAGGCCCCATCGGTGCAAGGTACCTTCCACGTCGAGGTCGGCCCAAAGCGTTCGAATGATTTCCGCCAACTGTGTCCCGGTGGGCTGGAATTGGAGTTGCGCGAACCGTCCGGACAAGTTTTCAAACGGCGGCACCAGTTGGCGCCGCCCCCGCTCCAGGGACCGGGCCAGCTCGGGATTTTCGGGAACCGCCAGCGGGGCCAGCCATTTTCGGCCCTTCCAGCCGTACTCGAGCGCGGCATTTTCGAGCCAGTCGATGTCTTTTTCATCCACCGGGGAAAAGCCAGCCTTGATCGCGGCAAACCAGTCGTCGTGCTGCCAGTCGCAGGCGACGGTGCGGAGCGCGCTGCGGGTCAATTCGGCGAGCGGGTGATGCGCCACCGACTCCCGCCGGTCCAGAAAAAAGGGCACCCCGTAACGGCGGAAGACGCGCGCCAGCGGCTGATAATGGCTGTCCAGATTCCGCACCAGGACGGCGCAGTCGCGAAATCGATTGCCGCGACCGGGCGGGCGGACAAATTTTAAAATCTCGCGCGCCGCGAAGATGGCTTCCCCGACGGCATCCGCACACTCAATCACCCGGAGGCTCGCCGGCGGCTCCGGCTCGGGCTTTTGCGCCGGCCGCGGCCATTCCCGCTCCAATCGCTGCAGCATCGGATTGGCGGCAAACCGGCTTGGGCGCGCGTTCGGTTCGAGTCGTTCAACCTGGAGATCAACGTTCGGCAGCCGGGCCAACCGCTCGCGGCATTGCTGGAAGGTTTTCGCGACGGATGACCAAAGCGACAGCCAGGAAGTTTCGGCGCCGGGTTCGGCGCTCAGGCAGAAGGCGAGGGTCGCCCGCTCGCAATGCGGCAAAATGCCGGCGAGCAAATCCAGCTCCTGGGGCGTCATTTCGGCGAAGCCATCAAGCCACAAGCCTTCGATGGCGGGTTCCCCGGCCTCCGCCGCGGCACGGCTGCGGAAGGCGGCCTGGCCGCGGAGCGCGTTGGTGGCCATTTCCAGCAAACGGCTGGCATCCTGCAATTCGTGCTCCTCGAGCCAATCGACGTAAGCCTCCAGCAGCCGGGCCAGATCGAGCAGTTTGTGCCGGAGTTCGGGGCCCAGGTCGTCGTTGTGAGCCAGGGCTCGAAGCCGGGCGGGCGTACATCGGTGTTGTCGCAATTCATCGAGCGACTGGCCGAGTTGCTGGGCGAAGCCCGGCCGGCGCGCGCTGGAGCCGAACAATTCCAATTCGCCGGTGTGCCGCAGCAGCAGCGCGCGCAGCACCATGGTGCGGCCTTCGTCGGCGAGCATGCCGGCCGGCGGCGGCACCCCTGCCGCAGCGAGGACGAAATGCGCCAGCCGTTCGAAGGAGAAAATATGCAACCGCGTGTATCCCGCCAGATCGCCGTCGGCGAGCAACTGGCGTTCGAGCTGGAAAGTTGCCTGTTTGGGTGCCAACACGATCAGCGGAGGTCCGTCCGGATTCTGGCGCAGCGCATCGCGGATTTCAGCCAGGCAGCGGAACGTCTTGCCGCTGCCGGCCGGGCCCAGGAGAAAATGCGCCTGCACGCGCTTCTTTTGGCGCAATGCCGTCAAAGCGCAAGGCAATTTAGCGCGCCTTCAGGCTGATTGGGCCAATTTTTGACTAAATCCGTCGTTGACAGTCCCTGGGGCTTCTGGCTTAATATCCGACCCTTTGCGGGAAAATTTATGTACGCCGTTTTAGAAACCGGAAGCAAGCAATATCGGGTCGCCGCGGGCGACACGCTGGAAATCGAACGCCTGGACGCGGAAGCCGGCAAGCCGGTCACTTTTGACCGGGTGCTGCTCGTCAACCGCGACGGCAAATTGAGCGTGGGGACGCCCACGGTCAGCGGCGCCAAGGTCACCGCCGACGTGGTGGCGCACAAGCGCGGCGAGAAAAAGCTCACGTTCAAAATGAAGCGCCGCAAAGGCTATCACAAGACGATCGGACACCGCCAGGAACTGACGGTGGTCAAAATCACGGACATCAAGGCGTAATCCGGTAGGGGCAGCGCGCTGCGCTGTCCGGACGCCGCGGCGCGGCGTCCCTACCAAAAAATAGATAAATTTATGGCACATAAGAAAGGTCAAGGCAGCGTCCGCAACGGGCGCGACAGCGTCAGCAAGCGGCTGGGCGTCAAAACCTATGGCGGCGAATTTGTCACCGCCGGCAGCATCATCGTCCGGCAGCGCGGCACGAAGTTCGTGGCGGGCGAAAACGTCGGCACCGGCCGGGATTGGACGCTCTTCGCGCTGGTGGACGGCAAGATTGCGTTCGACAAAAACGGCCGCCGCGTAAACGTGAAGGCCGAGCCGGCGGCGAAAAACTGACTGGCCCAAAAGCATTTCAGGCGGGGCTTCGGCCTCGCCTTTTTTATTGTCCGTCTAATCGTTGAACCGTTAAATCGTTGCGCCGGTTCAACGATTCACAATTCAACGATGTAACGAACCTATGTTCGTTGACGAAATCAAAATTTACGCGCGGGCGGGGCACGGCGGCAAAGGCTGCGTGGCTTTCCATCGCGAAGCGTTCGTGCCCAAAGGCGGTCCGAGCGGCGGCAACGGCGGCCGGGGCGGCAGCGTGATCCTTCAGGCCGATCACGACTTGAACAATCTCATTGCGCAGTATTATCAACCGCGCCTGCTTGCCCAGGACGGCGAACATGGCATGGGCAAGGGCATGGACGGCCATGCCGGGAAAGACCTCGTGGTGAAAGTGCCCTGCGGCACGCTGGTGTGGCGAGTGGAGGGCGGAGAAAATTCCCTCACCCGTCCTTCGGACACCCTCTCCCATCCGATGGGAGAGGGACAGGGTGAGGGTTGCCCCACTTTCAGCACCAGCGCGAGTCAACGGCCGTTGATCCGCAGCGCGAGCGGCGCATTGGCCCGGGAAATCGACTTGACCCGCGAGGCCGGCAGCGAACCGTCTGCCGGACCGCACATCAAAGGTGACCTGCTGGCTGATCTGACGGAACACGGCCAGCAATTTGTTTTATGCCAAGGCGGCCGCGGCGGCCTGGGCAATCGAAATTTCGCCACCGCCGCCCGCCAGACACCCCGGTTTGCGCAACCGGGCGAGCCGGGCGAGGAAGGCGATTTTCTATTCGAATTGCGCATTATCGCGGAGGTTGGCCTGGTCGGTTATCCAAATGCGGGCAAATCCACGCTGCTCACGGCCATCTCCAAGGCCCGGCCGAAAATCGCGCCGTATCCCTTCACGACGCTGCATCCGCAAATCGGCATCGTGGAATATGCCGACTGGCACCGGCTGACCGTCTGCGACGTGCCGGGGCTGATTGAAGGCGCGCACCGGAACGTCGGCCTGGGCCATGAATTTCTCCGCCACATCGAGCGCTGCAAAATCCTCGTGCTGCTGCTCGACATGGCGGGCACGGACAACCGCGCACCATGGGACGATTACCGGCAACTGCTCAAGGAACTGGAACTCTACGATCCGACGTTGCTGGACAAGCCGCGCCTGGTGGTGGCCAACAAAATGGACGAGGCGGCGGCGGAAAAGAACCTGAAGCAATTCAAAAACAAAATCCGCAAGGTCTCCGTTTTGCCCATCGCTGCCGCGTTCGACCAGGGCATCGATAAGTTCAAAAAAACCATTCGGGAGGCGGTGAAAAAGGCGACCGAAAGTTAAACTCCAAATTCCAAGCTCCGCCATCCAGGGAAGCGCCAAACTCAAAGCTCGAAATCGTACGCCGCCGGTTTAATGATTTGGTGTTTGAAGTTTCTCTGGATGTTGGAACTTGGGGCTTATATTTCGAAAAACCGCATCACGCTGTCGCCGTGCTTGAGCGCCTTGACTTCGCGCCAGGGCGGAACGAATTCCAGTGTATCGCGCTTGGTGTGGCCGAGCACGAACCGTCCGCCGGGTGCCAGCAACTTCGGCAGCCGCACATCATCCAATAGTTGCTGGGCAAGGGAGGTTGAACGCCGGCCGACATTCTTTTCCCCGTAAGGCGGATCAGCCAGGATGAGGTCGAATTGCCGGCCGCTTTCCGCCAATTGCTGCAGCGCCGGGAAGACGTCCTGGGTGCGAATTTCCAGCGCTTGGCCGAAGCCGGCGGTGTCGGCATTGCTGCGAATGAAGGCGGCGTGGCGGTGCGATTTCTCGATGCACAACGCTGAAGCGGCGCCCCGGCTCAGGCATTCCAAGCTCAAGGCGCCGGAGCCGGCAAAGAGTTCCAGCACCCGCGCATCTGCCACCCGCGCCCCCAGGCTGTTGAAGACGGCCTGCTTGACCAGATCGGGGGTCGGACGGACGTCGAGTCCTTTGGGGACCTTGAGAATCCGCCGCGCCGCGTGGCCGCCGGTGATGCGCATGAGTTAAAGCTCCAAATTCCAAGCTCCAACATCCAGAGAAATCTCAAACCTCATCATCCAAAGTTGCCACGCGGCGACATTTTGAATCTTGGAGCGTGAAGTTTCTTTGGAGCCTGGATGTTGGTGTTTGGCGTCTTTTTTGAGAATCACTTGAAAATCTCGGCCAGAAACTGCTTCATAGCTTCCCAGGAACGTTTGTCCGCCTTTTCGTTGTAGGCGGCGCCCTTGGAATTGTCGTTACCCGCCATGGGCTGGGTGAAGGAATGCACCGCGCCGCCGTATTGGATGAGTTGCCAATCAACTTTGGCATCGCGCAATTCGCTTTCAAAAGCCGCGAGGTCGGCCGGCTTTTCAAACGGGTCATCCGCGCCGTGGCACACGAGCACCTTGCACTTGATGTTCTTCCCGTCGGCGGGCGTCGGCGAATCGAGTCCGCCGTGGAAGCTCACCACGCCGGCGATGTCGGCGCCACTGCGGGCCAGCTCCAGTACGGTGGTTCCGCCGAAACAATAGCCGATGGCCGCGATCCGCTTCGCGTCCACCAGCGGCTGCTGCCGCAGCGCCTCCAGTCCGGCATTGACGCGGGCGCGCAGCAGTTGCCGGTCATTCTTGTATTTGCCGGCCTGGGCGCCGGCCTCCTGCGTGTTCTGCGGCCGGACTCCTTTGCCGTAGATATCCGCGCAAAATGCCACGTAGCCGAGTTGCGCGAGCATCTCCGCCCGATGCTTTTCATAATCCGTCAATCCCAGCCATTGGTGCACGATCAGGATGCCGGGGCGCGGACCTCTGAAGGCATCGTCGTAGGCCACAAAGCCTTCGAGCGTCGTGTCGCCCTGTTTGTATTCGACGGTTTTGGTCTGGATGGCAGCGGGCAAAGCCGCTGTTCCCAGACAGGTGAGCGCCAGGATTAGAATTTTTTTCATAGCGATGATTATAAGCGCTTTTGCAGGAAAAGCCAGCGGCTTGACACCCCCGGTTCCGACCGGCTTCCTGTTCGGGTGCAACCGCTGCAAGCGCCGGATTCGCATCGTCTGAACGCCGCCCTCGGCTGGCTCGGGCTCGGCAACCCCGCCGACGCCCGCGTCGAACTGGACGCCATCCCTCCGGCGCAGCAAACGCATCCGGCGGTGCTCGAAGCCCGCTGGCTGCTTTGCGTCCACGAAAAGGACTGGCGGGCGGCGCTGGCCGTGGCGGAAAAGGAACGGGCGGCCGCGCCGGACGATTGCGCGGGGTGGTTGCATCGCGCCTACGCGTTGCGCCGGCTGCCGGGCGGCGGCCTGACCCAAGCTTGGGACGCGCTGCGGCCCGCCGCGGAGAAATTCCCCAGGGAACCGGTCGTCGCCTTCAATCTTGCCTGCTACGCCTGCCAGATGGACCAATCGGATGCGGCCAGGCAGTGGCTGAAACGGGCCATGAAAGTCGGCGGGATGGAAGCGATCAAGAAGATGGCTTTGGCCGACGAAGATTTGCGGCCGCTGTGGCCGGAGATCCCGGATTGGTAGCCGCCAACCGGGGAAGGCGGGGCCTTTGCTCCTCGGTTTCTACGAATTCCACCCGAACAGGTGTTTGGTTTTAATCACCTCAACAATCGGCGGCGGAACGAGTTTTTCCCAGCCGGCGTGGCCGGTTTTAATCCGGTCGAGCACATCCTGGGAGCGGATCGGTAGGAAATCACGATTGAACCGCTGGATGCCCTCGATGCAGCGAGCCTCGGTGAGGTGCGCGTAGAGGTGTTTCAGGCGCGGTGCGATGGGGAAATTTTCCACGGTTGTGATCTGGCCAGTCTCGAGGTTGAGACTGGGATAGACGTAAAGCCGGGTATGGTTTTTAAACAACTGGCCGAGGCCGCCCAGTAATCCGCCCTCGTGGTCGTTGTAGAAGGTTTCGTCGAAAATCTCGGCCAATTTGGAGGCGCCGAGGGCGAGGCCGAGCGGGCGGGTGGTGTAACGCGCCAGATAGGCCGCCAGCCGGTGCCAGCGGCGGAAGTTGGAAATGAGGACGGTCCGGCCCAGCACCCGGAGCAGGTCGGCGCGCTGGAGAAAATCCCGATGGTCAATCGCGTCGCCGGTGGTCAGATGGCGCAGGGTCATTTCCATGAGTTCCACGGGCGTTTCACCGTTCAAGTCCGGCTCGCGGGCGAACTGGTCGCGCGCGCGGTCGAGCACGTCGAGCGTGGCGTTGGTGACGGGGCGGAAGCTGCCGCGCTGGATGAGGGCGGGTTTTTTGTAGAGCAGTTCGGACCATTGCACGGCCTCGCCTTCAGCCGTGAACATGGCGGCCTCGGTCAGGCCCGATTGCACGAGCTGCAGGGCCATCAGCCGGTTGTCCACCGCCGCAAACGCTGGCCCGGCCAGCCGGATCAGGTCCACTTCCACGCGCTCCCACGTGAGATTGTCGAGCAGCGAGCGGATAAGTTGCTCCGGCTCGCGATGAAAATAAATCGCGCCGTAAACCAGGTTGACGCCCAGCACGCCGAGCGCCTCTTGTTCGCGGACGTTTTCTTTGTCGAGCAGCCGCACATGGATGAAGATTTCCGACGGCGGCGTGCGGGGTTCGGCCTGGAAGCGGATGCCCATCCAGCCGTGGCCTTCCTCCTTCCGGCTGAAACTGTGCGTGGCAACCGTGTTGGCAAAGGCGAAGAAAGTGGTCTTTTCGCCCCGGGCCGCATCCAACCGCTGCAACAGCAAATCGAACTCGTAATCCAGCATGGCCTTGAGGCGGTGGCGGCTGACGTAGCGGTCGCTCGGCCCGTAAATCGCGTCGCTGACGGTCATGTCGTAGGCGGAAATGGTCTTGGCCACCGTGCCAGCCGCGCCACCCACGTGAAAAAACCATCGGGCCACCTCCTGTCCCGCGCCGATTTCGGCAAAGGTGCCGTATTGCCGGGCATCGAGGTTGATCTGCAAGGCCTTCTGGCCGGTGTTCAATTGGGGTTCGCTCATCTTCCTCGTTGATCTGCCGCCGGCGGGACGATACACGAAAGCTGCGGCCTGTCCAACAGCGTTGAGTTCGGACTTTGCGCCCGGCCGGAACGTGCTATACTGGCCTTCATGTTTCGGACGCAGGATTTACATGTCAAAGGAATCGTCCGGCTGCTGACGCCGCGGGAATTGAAGGCGCAGTCACCCACGCCCGAGGCCGTCAACGCCATGGTCGCGCACAGCCGCGAACGGGTCATCCGCATTTTGCGGCACGAAGATCCGCGGCTGCTGGTCGTCATCGGCCCGTGCTCGATTCACGATGAAAAAGGCGCGCTGGAATACGCCACTCGGCTCAACGCGCTGCGCGAACAGTTTGCCGACCGCCTGGAGATCGTCATGCGCGTCTATTTCGAGAAGCCGCGCACGACCATCGGCTGGAAGGGGCTGATCAACGATCCGCATCTCGATGGTTCGCAGGACATCGAGGCCGGATTGAAAATCGCGCGACGGCTGTTGCTGGCCATCACCAGCTTGGGGCTGCCGGCCGCCACCGAATTTCTCGACCCAATCGTACCGCAGTACATCGCGGATTTGATCTCGTGGGCGGCGATTGGCGCGCGCACCACGGAATCGCAGACGCACCGCGAGATGGCCAGCGGTCTGTCCATGCCGGTGGGTTTGAAGAACGCCACGGACGGCAGCCTGCAGGTGGCGGTCGAGGCCAGGGGGGCGGCCGGCCATCCGCACAGCTTTCTGGGGATTGACCAGGACGGCGTCACGAGCATCGTGCGCACCTCGGGCAATCCGGATACGCACATCGTCTTGCGCGGGGGCCGGGCACAGACGAACTACGATGCCGCCAGCATCCGTGCTGCCGAAGAAAAGTTGCAGGCCGCCGGCCTGCCGCCGGTGCTGATGGTGGATTGCAGCCACGCCAATTCGGAAAAGCAATTTGCCCGGCAGGAGGACGTCTGGCGCAGCGTGATTCAGCAGCGCGTGGGCGGCACCCGTTCACTGATCGGCCTGATGGTCGAAAGCAACCTGCATGAAGGCAACCAGCCGATCCCGAAAAATCCCGCCGATTTGCGTTACGGAGTATCCATCACCGATTCCTGCATCGGGTGGGAAACCACCGAGCGGATGCTGCGCTGGGGCTACGACGCGCTGGCGAAAGCGCTGTAACGCCAAAGCGCCACCGCCGCCACCCGGAAATCACGGCCAAGTCCAGGCATAGGGGAATTGCAGCCGATACAGCTGCATCGTGGGCGGTATGTTGGTGCCGCCAATCTCGCCGTTCCCGGGAGGCATGGGCGGGCCATCGTTGGGCGTAAAGAGCGGTAACGAGGGCTGCGCTGG
The DNA here is from genome assembly GCA_035506715.1 of Candidatus Acidiferrum sp. Taxonomy (GTDB): domain Bacteria; phylum Verrucomicrobiota; class Verrucomicrobiia; order Limisphaerales; family UBA11358; genus UBA11358. Next base: position 28,286 of record DATJOW010000160.1, read on the forward strand.
CAGCGAGGTAAGAACGAAGACCGATTGCACGGGGTTAGTGCTGGCAAAGCCGGCATTGGTCGTCCAAATCCACGGCCCCAAATTGGTAGAACCGAGGACCAAACCGTCCTGGCCGACGGGGACATTGGCCAGATCCAGGCGGTTGCTGCCGTTGAACAAGGCGATTCCACTGATTTGCACGGGCGAGATGAGTTGCTGAGTCAGGTTGGCCATCCACATGTGGACCATGGCAGTCGGGTCCTGCGGGTCCCAAAAGATGGCGTTCGTGCCGAAGCCATTATTCACTGCGGCTGGGTAACCGTAGTTTACGGCATCGACCGCATCAATGACTTTTCCGTTGCCATAAATATTGATCAGTCCGTAACTGGCAGGATAGGTCAGCAAGTTGGTCAGCAAGGCGAAGAAGTCCGGGGTGTAAAGCCTCAAGTTGGGACACGCGGCCCGGATCCGATTCAAGGTATTGGAGAAAGCGAAGTTGTAATCCACACATCGCTGATGAATGAAGCTCGCGTTGACGGAGGTATTAAATGCTGGAATTGTCGATACATCCACCGCATTCGGCATGACCAGGGTGCGGACTCCTTTGGCGTACAGGTTGGTGACGGCCTTGAAATGGTTGGTTTGAGAGGTATTAATGGCGCTGGTCCAAGACGCCATGTTCACGCCGCTATTGTATGCCGGGAACCACAAATCGGCGCAATTGACCCAAATGACGAACAGATCGTTGCCAACATCCGCCGGCGGCTGGAAACTGGTGACATTGGCCACCAAGGTGGTGCTGGAATTATAAAAGTAGGACCAGTTCTTGTTGTTATCGAAAGTTAGTCCTTGACGTTGGGCCAGGACCTCAACCCAGACCCGGCCGTTGGAGTAGCGTTGGCCGTAGTAAAAGGGCAAGCCTGATGTGTTGTTGGTCGTGGCGGAGATGCAGTCGCCAAAAACGTAGAGTGCGTTAAACGCAGCTTGGACGGGAACAACAAGCGAGCCCAGCAGCAAAACGCTCAAAATGCAAGAGAGGATTCTTTTCATATTTTCATTCTCATCTGTGGTTCAAAAGATCAAAGGTGAAACGAAAACAACCCAAACCCAAGACCGAGCCAAGGCGAGTTTAGCGCTCCCGGCTCCGGTGTCAATTGTAGAAGACACGGTCCCAATCATTCAGGTCGTTTCGGCTCAAGAGACTCGCAAGCCATTGGAAAACAAAGGGTTTTTAGCCGATGCACTTCGGGAACAAGAAGGCCAAAAAACACTCTGTTGGTTGGGCTGATCCTTGGGATTTTCGCGAAATTACGGCCATTTCCACGAGTAGAGATAACTCAGCCTGTAAAACCATCGCGGTCCGGAATTGGTGACAAAGACAGATTGCGCGACATTGGTGCCGACAAAAGTGGCATTGGTTTTCCAAGTTGCCGCCGCCAGATTGGTGGTGCCGAGGACCAAACCGTTCTGACCAACCGGTACGTTGGCTAGGTCGAGTTCATTACTACTGCCCAACAGAGTGATGTCGCTGATACGCGCTGGAGAAATGAGTTGCTGGGTCAGGTTGGCCATCCACATGTGGACCATGGCCGTCGGATCCTGCGGGTCCCAAAAGATGACGTTCGTGCCGAAGCCATTAATTACCGCAGCCGGGTAACCGAAGTTTTCGGCATCGACCGCATCAATGACTTTTCCGTAGCCATAAATATTGATTAGTCCGTAATTCGCGGGATAGGTCAGCAGGTTGGTCAGCAGGGCGAAGAAGTCCGGGGCATAGAGTTTCAGGTTGGGACACGACGTCCGGATCCGATTCAGGGTATTGGAGAAAGCGAAGTTGTAATCCAAGCACCGCAGGTGGATGAAGTTTGAATTGACGGAGGTGTTAAAAGCCGGAATCGTAGATACGTCCACCGCGTTTGGCATTATGAGGGTACGGACCCCTTTGGCATATAAGTTGGTGACGGCCTTATAATGATTGGTTTGAGACTGGTTGATCCCGTTAGTCCATGTAGCCATATTTGCACCACTATTGTACGCTTGGAACCACAAATCGGCACCGTTGACCCAGATGACAAACAGGTCGTTGCTGGCATCCGCCGGTGCCTGGAAGCTGCTGACATTAGCCACCAATGTGGTGCTGGAATTATAAAAATAAGACCAGTTTTTGTTGTTATCAAAAAGCAACCCTTGACGCTCCGCGAGTACTTCAACCCAGACGCGGCCATTGGAATACCGTAGGCCATAGTATAAATTTGCAGGACCTAAGGTATTATTGGTCGTGGCCGAGATGCCGTCGCCAAAAACATAGAGCGCATTAAACGCCGCCCGGGCCGGGAAAACGACGATGCCAAGCAACAAAAAGACCCCCAATAATTGAACGGCTTTTTGCACCCGGCCACTCTACCCCTTACCGCCGGAAAGTAAAGGTGGCCGGAAATCTAATGATGCCTTTTGAGGGGCATTCAACCCCTCAAGACTGCGCCTCAACCTCGCCAAAATGATGGGGATTTGCTTGCTCCGGTGGGGCATTCGTGTGTATCTACGCGCGTTCGTTTTGCTGGTTGAGCCCTGAAACCGCGACCATGAACCGACCTGCCATCCTGAAACTGCTGGGAGCATTGATGGCCGGAATGATGGCGTGGAGGGCTGCGGCGAATGGGTTCCGGCTGCCGGACCAGGACGCCTTTGCGACGGCGCGGGGCGAGGCCTTTGTGGCCACAGCGGACAATCCTTCCGCCGTCTACTATAACCCGGCCGGCATCACCCAGCTTGAAGGGAACAATGTCCGCGGCGGCATTTACGGGATTTATCTCGACCGCAGTTTCAGTCCACCGAGCACCGCGCCCAACCACGGCCACTCCTACGACAACCAGGACAATTATGCCGCAGCTCCCCAACTCTTTTACACCTTCAGCCCGACGAACCTGCCGGTGAGTTTCGGCCTGGGGGTTTATGCGCCTTTCGGCGGCGTGTCGAGCTGGCCGCAAGACACCGGCTTCCGCTCGGTGGCCATTGACGGCTCGCTGACTTATTTCACGATCAACCCGGTGGTCGCCTGCAAAGTGTTGCCATCCCTTTCGGTCGGTGCCGGGCTGATGGTAAATTATGCAGACATGGAAATGTCCCAAGGCTTGGCTCAATTCCCTCATCCGTTGACCAACTTTTTCCGCTTTACCGGTGACGGCTGGAGCGTGGGGTACAACCTGGGCGCGCTTTGGCAGCCGCACGAAAAAATTTCCCTGGGAGCCAGCTTCCGCAGTTCGGCCTCGGTCAATTTGGAAGGGGACACCAGGTATGAAAAATTGCCGTTCGTATCCAAAACGAACCAATCCGCCCAGGCAGAGTTCAAATTCCCCATGACGGTCGTGGTGGGCCTTTCCTACCGGCCGACGCCGAAATGGAACATCGAATTCGACGCCGACTACACGGACTGGAGCAGCTTTGACAAGACCACCATCCACCAGTCGTCCACCTCGCCGGGTGTAGCCAGAGACATCTCCCTGACCCTGGATTGGCAGGCGAGCTGGATGTATGAGTTCGGCGTGACGCGGTATTTTGACCACGGCTGGCATGCCAGCGCCGGGTTCGTTTTTAACCAAAATTCCGTGCCGAACAACTATTATTCTCCGCTGGCGGCAGACATGGACCGTTACGTTTTCAGCGCCGGAACCGGATACAAGGGCAGGCATTTCAACTTCGACATCGCCTACCAGTGTGCTTACGGCCCCACCCACACTGTCACGGGCAGCAAGCCGTCATCCATACCCGCCACCTCAACCGGCCAGACGGCCGACGGTAATTATGATTTCATCAGCCATGCGGTCATCGTATCGGCGGGCTGGCATTTTTAAGCGGCGAAACGGACGGTTTTCCTGGGGCAATCCCCGGTCGGCAGGCACGATAATCGCTTTGTTTTAAGGCGGAATTTGGTCTATTCATGCCTCCAAGAATGAGCAGCCACAGCACCAACGGCAACGGCCACGGCAACGGCGCCGGGCACCCCTTCCGGACGAGTTCAGGGGCCGCGCTGACGGCGGAGACACCGGCGACTGGCCGGGGCCAGGGCCAAATGGCGGTTTTCAAAACGCGTGAGGGGATGGAGGTCCGCGGGCCCATCCTGCGGCTCGACCGGTACGCCGTGGCGTTTGAGTGTTGCGACCCGGCCTTGGAGTTGCGCGCGTCGGAAGTGCTCGACCAATTCGGCATTCTCATTGAGGGGCGCCTGGTCTATTCCGGGCGCGCGGTGGTGGGCGGTTGGATTGACGCGGGAGACCGGATCATCTGCGAAGTCAAACTGGATGATCTCGGCTCGGAAACCGGTTCGCTGCGGGCGTCGGCGCCGGCTGGCGCTGAAGGCGAACAGGCATATGCACAGTTTTTCCGGCAGTGGCAGAAGCACTACCGGATTTCCGCGGACTTCAAGGTGCAGGTGATGGACATCCAGGCCTTTCTGGTGGCCACGCGGCAGTGGCTGGAACAGGTCGAGTTCGGTCGCAGGGGTGCTTCCCATGAACCACCGGAATGGGACGGGCTGGCAGGCGTTGCCGGGCGCGTCATTTCCGCCTTCAACGCCCAGCACGAGAGGTTCGAAGAACTCGCCTACGCCATCCCGGAGGAACACTATGGAGCGCACCAGGAATTCGTCCGCCGCCAGTGGCATCCCCTGTTTTTAGGCTGCCCGTTTGGCCGGCGCACCTATTACAAGCCGCTGGGCTACGCCGGCGACTACGAGATGATGAACATGATTCATCGCTGCCAGCCCGAGGGCGGCACGCTTTACGAGAAGTTTATCCATTTGCTGCTGGTCAGCCAGTGGCCAGCCCAGTCCGTGCGCAACCGGATTGCCCATCTCAAAAATCATCTGTTGCAGGAAACGGCGCGGGCGGCGCGTTCAAACCGGCGGGCCCGGATCCTGAACGTCGGCTGCGGCCCGGCGCGCGAAGTGCAGGAGTTTTTGCAGGAGACCCCCCTGGGCAACGAGGCGGATTTCGTGCTGCTGGATTTTAACCAGGAAACCTTGAATCACGCGGTCAATCAAATCAGCCGGGCCCGGAGCCCGCTGGCCCCCCAGGCCGGGATTGAGACGCGCCTGCTCTCGGTGCATCAACTCCTGCGCCAGCACGCCCGCGCGGAGCCGTCCGCGGCGGGTCCCGCCTACGACCTGATTTACTGCGGCGGGCTTTTTGATTACCTGTCCGACCCGACCTGTCGCGCCCTGGTGACCCTCTTTTATGAGTGGTTGCGGCCCGGGGGGACGCTCATCGGGGCCAACATGAACGACACCAAACCGTTCCGCAACTTCATTGAGTTCGTTCTGGACTGGCAGTTGATCTACCGCGACACCGCGAAAATGCAGTCCCTGGCCCCGGAGCGGTTGCGAGCGGCCGCCCGGGTGATCGCCGAGCCGACATCCGTGAACTTGTTCCTGCATCTCAACAAGCCGGAGGCCGCAACATGATCAGCCTGCCCTTCATTCCCCCGGAATTTCGCGCCGCCTACAACGAGCACGAGCGGGAGATGACCATTCGCAAGACCCGGGTGGGATGTTTTCTGGGCATCGTGATGGTCCCGCTCTTTGCCGGGCTGGACCACTATGTCTATCCCCAGTTGGCCGGACGCATATTCCTGGCGCGGCTGCTCTGCTCGGCCTTGATGGCCTTGCTGTATCCCATCCTGGGAACCCGCTTTGGACGGAAATATTATAAATTTCAGGGCTTGGTCCTGCTGTTTCTGCCCTCGGCCGCGATTGCCTGGATGATTTACGCATCGCCGGACGGAGCGGCCTCGCCGTATTATGCCGGACTGAATCTGGTCCTGATGGTGTTGGCCGCCGTGTTGGATTGGACCTTTCTGCAAAGTTTATTCTCCGTGCTGCTCGTGCTGTTGCTGTACCTGGTGGCCAGTGCGCCTTCCGCGGCCGGAGCCAATTTCGGCCTGTTTCTGAACAACCTGTTCTTCCTGGTGTTCCCCGGCATCGCCATTGTTACCGGCGCCTTCTTTCACAGCCGGGTCCGCATCCAGGAATTTGTGTATCAATGCGAACTCGACAAGAGCCGCAAAGCGCTCGAGGCCAGCCTCCAGCAACTCAAGGAAAACGAAATGCAACTGGTGCAGTCCGAAAAGCTGGCGTCCCTCGGCCGCATGAGCGCCGGCATCATCCACGAAATCAACAACCCCTTGAATTTTGCCTCGACCGGTTTGTTCACCCTGCGCAAGAAGGGCAAACTCCTCGCGCCGGAACAACAACAAGAATACGGCGAAATCCTGACCGACGTTGAAGACGGGCTCAAGCGGGTGCAAACCATCGTGTCGGATTTGCGGATGTTCACGCATCCCAACACCGAACAGCTGGACCCGGTGCCCGTGGCGGAGATCGTCACTCCGGCGCTGCGCTTCCTCAGCAACGAGTGGCGGGACGCGGTGCAAATCGAGCAACAGCTCGCCCAACCGCAGACCATCTGGGCCAACAAAAACCGGCTGATTCAGGTGATGGTGAACCTGCTGCAGAATTCACTCGACACGCTGAAAAAGAAGGCCTTTGCTGCGGGAGAGAGACCGACCATCTGGATCGCGAGCCGGGTCGAAAACGGGCACAGTATCTTGTCGGTGCGGGACAACGGCGAGGGCATTGAAGCCAAACACCTGGACAAGATTTTTGACCCGTTCTTTACCACCAAGGACGTCGGCGAAGGCATGGGGCTGGGACTGAGCATCTGCTACAGCATCGTCCAGGAATACGGCGGCCGGATTTCCGTGAAGACGGAGCCCGGAAAATTTTCCGAATTTACGCTGGAATTTCCGGTCAAAGGGAAGGATTAAATAAGGCGGCGAAGCCAGGGCCAACATGGACACTAAATACGACTATAAAAAGTACGCCATCCTGTACGTGGACGACGAGGAGAAGTCGCTCACGAACTTCATCCGGGCCTACGGCGAGGACTTCCGCGTTTTCACCGCCACCAACGCGCGGGACGGGATGAACCTGCTCGAGTTGCACGCGGACGAGATCGGGGTGCTCATGACCGACCAGCGGATGCCCGCCGAGAAAGGCGTCTGGTTGCTAGAGCGGGCGCGGCAGTTCCGCCCCCGTATCCTGCGGATGCTGGTCACGGCCTATTCGGACATGGAGGCCGCCGTCGCCGCCGTCAACAGCGGCGCCATTTATCGGTACACCAACAAGCCGTGGGACCCGGCCCAGCTCGAACTTACCCTCCGGCACGCCCTGGAATTCTTCATGGTGCAGACCGAACGCGACCAACTGCTCCGGGAGAAAATGTCCGTGCTGCGCAACATGATGATTGCCGACCGCATTGTGAGCCTCGGCTTGCTGGCCGCCGGCTTGAGCCACCACATCCGCAACTCGCTCGTGGCCGTAAAAACGTTCCTCGACCTCGCGCCGGCGAAAATGGCCGAAGAAAAGCAGGACGTCGCCGGGCTCCGCAATCCTGATTTCTGGAAGGAATATCATCAAAACGTCCAATCCCAGGTCGAAAAAATCAACAGCCTGCTCGGCGACCTGTGGGCGGCGTCGGAAAACAGCGCGGCGACGCATTTCGACGATGAAGTGCGGTTGCACGAAGTGGTCAGCGCGGCCCTCGTGATGTTTCGGGAACCGCTGGCCGCGCGCCGGATTGAAATTGAAAACCGCATTCCCGACTCCCTGCCGGCGTTGCATGTGGACAAGCCGAAATTCGGCCGGCTGTTCGAACTGCTCCTGAAGCAGGAGGTCACCACCCTGCCAGCCGGCAGCCGCATGACCCTGGCAGCCGAAATGGCGCCGGCCGGCGCCAAACCCGAAATCATCCTGCGAATCAGCGACAACGGTCCCGGTTTGCCGCAGGAGGCGTTGAGCGTCATTTTCGACCCGTTTGTGGTGACCGACAGCGTGCCCTCCGAATACGGCATCCATTTGATGGCCTGCTTCTTTATCGTTCACCATCACGGGGGCAGAATCGAAGCCCATAGCGAGCCCGGCCAGGGCAATCAATTTACTCTGCATTTGCCGCTCAAACCTGAGCCCGTGGCGATGTCCCCGGACGACACCGTTTTTCTGCAAAAAGCCCTTCTAAATGAGGGCCTTTGGGACAAATTACTGGCCGGCGGCTGAGCCGGTCTTTCGCCGGGTTACCACCGGCAACCCGTCTTGGCCCCCGCAAGATTCCATTGACCTTTTGGCTGGAATTAGAGATGATATGCCAGCATGGTGCCGGCGGGGCGCCAGCATCAGTTGGATCAGATGTTTGAGGCGCGATGAAAACCATTTTGGTTCTGTCTTCCCACCCAGACTTTGCCGAAACGGTTCGAGCAGGTCTGAATCCGGAGCAATACCGGGTGGTGCATCGCCTCAGCGCTGAACAAGCCGAGCCGTTGCTGGTCCATGGTCTCGCCGCCCTCTGCGTTCTGGATGCCGACCTGTTGGACGTGGGCGGGGTCTGGGCCATCGAACGGTTGCGGCGTTGGGCGCCGAAAACCCCCATCATTGCATGTTCCTCCGAAAACCGCGCCGAATGGGAGGAGGAGGCCTTTTTGCATGGCGCGACCCACGTGTTGACCAAACCGGTGCGGCCCCGGCTGTTGAACTCCTTGCTGGAACGACTCGCGAGCCCGACTGCTGCGCCGGGCTCCCTCCCTGCGCCACCGCCCGCGCCCGGGCCTTCCTCCCGGCCGCCCGAAGTGCCGATCGCGGGCCGCTTCGTCAGCGCTGGCCAAAGCCTCGACATCTTGCGCGATTTTTCATCCATCCTTACGCATTCGCTGAACGCCGAGGCCATGCTGAAGCAATTCCTGCTATTCCTCCGGGAAATCCTCAGCGTCAACCGCGCCGCCATTTTTCTCATCCGGCCCGGCCCGCCGGCGGGTGGAACGCCTGCGTCGGCGGAACTCCGCCGCCTGCGGGCCGTGGCGGCCATCGGTCTGGCGCCCGGATTGCTCGAACATTTTGAACTTTCGCTCGACTCCGGTCTGGGCGCCCAAGTCGCGCGGCTCGGACGCATTGTCCGTCGTCACAGCGACGAAATCCGGGCCGATGCCGGGACGCAAAACGAATTTCAACTGCTGGGCACCGAGGTGGCCGTGCCCATTTCCGGTCGGGACGGCATCGTGGGGGTGGCGGTACTCGACGGCCGGGTCACCGGCGAACCTCTCGTCAACGTCGAGTTGGAATTGATCTTCCACCTGCTGGAACAGGTTGGCCTGGCGCTCCGCAACATCTGGCTGCACGACCAGCTGGCCGGCAACCACGAAATGATGGCGGGCGTGCTGCGCGAACTCAGCAGCGCCTGCATCGTGGTCGGTCGTGACCTGAAGGTGCTTCATGCCAACAAGGCCGCGCGCCGGCACTTCGGCCCCAAAGCCGCCGGCGGGGAATTTGAATTCAGCGACCTGCCGCAGGTCCTGGGGACGAAAATTTACCAGGTGCTGAAGACCGGCGCGGCGCTGGGACCCTACCGATACGAGCCCGAAAATTCGCCGGGCACCGTTTACAGTGTCGCCGTCGTGCCCTTTCAGCGGCCCGATTCGCCGGAGCCCGTTTCGGCGCTGTTAACTGCGGATGACCTGACCCAGACCGAGCAATTGCGCCGGCTGGAGGTAGAAGCCGCCAATCTGCGGCTCATCAAATCGATGTCGGATCGCCTGGCGCACGAAATCGGCAATGCACTCGTGCCGCTGGCCACCCACCAGCAGTTGCTCGCGGAAAAGTACCGGGACCGGGAATTTCGTGAATCGCTCGATCAGGCCCTGGCCGACGGCGTCAAGCGCGTCTCGCGGCTGATCAACCAGATGCGGTTTCTGGCCCGGGAAGGGCATATTGAGCAGGAGACCTTCCCGGTGCAGAAGCTCATTGAGGAAGCCTACCAGGAAGCGCGGAAATACCAGTCCGCCGAGGCGACCCGGCTGCAATTCGACAACGGCGGCAAATCCGTCGTCATTACCGGGGACCGCGCGGCGCTGAAACACGCGCTGGCCGAGATCATGCTCAACGCCCTGCAGGCGAATCCGAAGGAGCCGAAGATCGGCGTCACCCTGCACGCCGACACCCAGGGCGGCCGGAAGCCGGATGTGCAGATCGAGGTCCAGGACAACGGGGCCGGATTCACCGCCGAGGCGGCGCAAAAGGCGCCTTCCCCATTTTACACCACGCGCAATGTGGGTTTGGGATTGGGACTGACCGTCAGCCGCAAAATCATCGAAACGCACCGCGGCAAGCTGGAAATCGTCCCGCCTTCCGCGGGCCATCATGGAGTCGTCCGCGTTTCGCTGCCGGCGGACACCGGCAGGGCCACGACGGCTTGAGGATTACGCGCCGTTGTCGCCGATGGCTTCGACCGGGCAGCCTTCCTTGGCTTCCTTGCAGCGGCCTTCTTCCTCGGGCGAGGCGGGTTGCTTGAAAACGAACGAGTAGCCGCCGTCTTCGTTGCGCTTGAAATTGTCCGGCGCCGTCTCGCGGCACAGGTCGCAGTCAATGCACTGGTTGTCCACGTAGTATTTGCCCGCAACGTTCTCGGGATATTTGTTTGCCACGTCAGCCATAAAAAATCCGTTGTTAATTTAGAACGAATATGGCGGGCCAACCGGTTGATGGCAAGCCCATTTGCGGGGTTGCCGCCCGGCTGGCCGAATAAATCCTTTTTACTCCGGCCATTCGCAATTATTCTACCGGCCATGGAAGTGCCCCCGCAGCGCAAAACCAAAATCATCGCCACCCTCGGCCCGGCCACGGATGCCGCGGGCATGATCGCCCGGTTGATGGAGGCCGGCGCGAATGTTTTCCGCCTGAACATGTCTCACGCCCCCCACGACTGGGTCCGCCGGGTCGTCCGGGACATCCGCGCCGCCGCCGCCGCGCGCCACTGCCACATCGGCATTATGATGGACACCCAGGGCCCGGCCATCCGCACCGGCGACATCGGCGTGCCGCTCAACCTGCAGCCCGGCCAGAAATTTACCCTGACCGTCCGCGGCGAACGCAGCGAGGAGGAGCGGTCCGTGGACGTGAACTACGCCAATTTCGTCAACGACATCAACGTGGGCGACGTCGTGCTGATCGACAACGGCGCCATCGAAATGAAGGTGCTCGCCAAGGATGGCAATAAGGTCGAGTGCGAGGTCCTGACCGAGGGAACCCTCGGCAGTCGCCGCCACATCAACCTGCCCGGGGTCAAGGTGAGCCTGCCCGCCCTCACCGCCAAGGACATCAAGGACGTCCTGCTCGGCCTCGAGGTCGGCGTGGATCTGATCGCCCTGTCGTTCGTCCGCGAAGCCCGCGACCTGCTCCAGTTGCGCGAGCTGTTCGACCCGGCCCGGCCCCGGCCGCTGGTGATTGCCAAAATCGAAGACCAGCAGGCGGTCACCAACCTCGACGAAATCATCCGCGAAGCCGATGGCATCATGGTCGCGCGCGGCGATCTCGGCATTGAAATTCCCTATGAAGAGCTGCCGATTGTCCAGCGCCGCATTGTCAAAAGCTGCCTGCGCGTCGGCAAGCCGGTCATCGTGGCCACGCACATGCTCGAAAGCATGATCGAGGCGCCGATGCCCACCCGCGCCGAAGTCACCGACGTGGCCAACGCCGTTTACGAGCAGGCCGACGCCATCATGCTCAGCGGCGAGACCACCGTCGGCAAATACCCGCTCAAGTGCATCGAGGTGTTCGACCGCATCGCCACGCGGATCGAGCGCAGCGGCGGCGCGAATTTTTTCGAACAGTCCGATCTGACCACGTCGCGCCAGAAAATAGTCAAAAGCGCCGTCGTCATGGCCAACGAACTGCGGGCCGAGGCCATTCTCGTGATCACCCGCACCGGCAACATGGCGCGTTATGTCGGCTGGCTCCGTCCGCGCCATTCAAAGATTTACGCGCTGTGCCCGGGCGATGCCGTGGCCGGCGGCCTGACGCTCAGCTGGGGTGTCACCCCCGTGGTGGCTCCTTTCGATCTGATCAACCCGGAAAACACCATCGAAGCGGCGCTGAAAATCCTGACCCAATCGGGACGGCTGAAAGCTGGCGCCACGGTGGTCATCGTCGGTTCCATCCTGGTCGGCGAACAGATTGTGGATGCAGTCCAAATGAGGGTGGTGTGAGCGCTGTCGGCACGGCCGGATTTCCGTCACCAGTGTCACTTGACAGTTCGGCCCTGGCGGGTCGAGGGTAGGACATGAGATATCGAGGAATGATATTTTGGATCGTGTCATTCGCCGCGGGTCAGGTGTTCGCGCAAGACTTGGCCGTCAATTCGTCGCGGGACTTGCTCGCGCCGGCAAAAAAATCGAAAATTCACTGGTTCACTTCAGCCACAACCCCGGACACCCGCCATGATTTGCGTCCCGTCGCAGGCCTGAGTCGGCAGGCGTGGACGACGACGGTCGGCTGGCATCCGGGCGTGTCGGCTTTTCCCGATGCCGAAGCGTACAACTCGCGCATGTGCCTGCTTTGGGTGGGCCATGAGCCATGGCAGCACGTGAAGCATTCGGTCGGCGAGCCGTAAGGCGGCGCCGGCAGGGTGGGCGATGGAAATGGGCGGTGCTACTTCAACGCCTTTACCGCTTCATTGGCAAAGGTGACCAACGTGTTTGGAAATAAACCGATCCAGAACATCCCCGCCAGACAAGCGGCCAAGGTGATTTTGGCCGGGCCGGACAGCGCGATCGGGGACAAGTCCGGCGCATCCTTGCTCCAGTAAATCGCCCGGATGACGCCGAAATAGTAGTAAAGCGATATCACCACCCCCGCCAGCGCCGTGAACGCCAAGCAATAATAACCGTGATTGCCGGTGGCTTGAGCCTGCTGGATGACGGCTTTGAACAGCAGAAATTTTCCGAAAAACCCGGCCAGCGGCGGGATGCCGGCCAATGATACCATGGCCAGGGTCATGGTCGTGGCCAGCAGGGGTGAACGCTGGTTCAGACCGGCCAGCGCCGAAATCTCCTCCGCGTCCGCCTGCCGCATCGCGAGGCAGATCACCGTGAATGCGCCCAGCACGGTGAACAGATAGCCGCCCAGGTAAAACAGGACCGCGGCCTGGCCACTGGCGCTCAACGCCGCCACGCCGAGCAGGAGATAGCCCGCGTGCGCAATGCTCGAATAACCCAGGAGCCGCTTCAGATTGCGCTGGGGAAGCGCGCACAGATTGCCGTAAAGAATGGTAAGGCCGGATATGATGATGAGCAGGTTCGCCCCGTGTGCCGTCACGTCCGGAATCGCCGCGAACAAAAAGCGCAACAGCAGGACAAAGCCGGCGGCCTTGGAACCAATCGCCAGAAAGGCGGTGGTCGGGGTGGGCGCCCCCTGATACACGTCCGGCGCCCAGATTTGAAACGGAACCGCCGCGATTTTGAATCCCAGCCCCACCAGCACCAGCATCACCCCCAGCAGGAAGATTTTATTGCCGGCGAATTGCCCGGCGACCGCCGCCAGTTCGCCGAAATTCAACTGGCCGGTCGTGCCCCAGACCAGCGCGATGCCAAACACCATGAAGGCCGACGACAGCGCGCCGAGGATCAGGTATTTCACGCCCGCCTCCAGCGACGCCAGCCGGTTGCGTTGGAAGCTGGTGAGCACGTAAAATGTAATGGTGATGAGTTCCACGGCAACGAACAGCATGGCGAAGTTGTTCGCCGAGGCGGCAAACAGCATCCCCGACAAGGCGAAGACGATGAGCGAATAATATTCCGAGAGACCGGCCGTTAACGGGTCGGAAAATTCCGCCGCCATGAACAGCACCAAAATCGCGGCGATGAGGAAGAACCGTTTGAAGAAAATCGCCAGGCCGTCCTGCACAAACATGCCGCTGAAGGCGGTGCCGGTGGCGCCATTCGTCCAGTTGGCCGCCAGCAGCAGCGCCAGCGCCGCGATGGCGCCGTAGGCGAGGAAACGCCGGCGTTCGGCGGGCATGAACACGTCCGCCAGCATCAGCACTAGGCCGAGGCCGATCACCCAGATTTCCAAACTCATCAAGGAAGCGTTCATCAATTGTGGATTGCGGATTGCGGATCGCGGATTGCGGAATCGTTGCCTCGCACAACCATTTTGTCGGCAGTTTGGGGGGGCGTGGCTGTGGTTAAAATTTGCGCGGCGGCCGGCGTGATCTTTTCCGTCAGCAACCGCGGGAAAAAGCCGAAGACGAGCAGGCTCGCCAGCAGCAGCGCGTAGGGAAGTTTCCGCCAGAGATTGGCGTCCGGGACCTTGGCCCACTGTTCCGGCACCGGCCCGTGCAAAACTTTTCGCATGGCCCGCAACATGTAGAGCGCGCCAATCAGTAAGGCGCCCCACAACGCCCAGATAGTGGCGCAGGGGAAAACTTTCCAGGCGCCGAAGAAGACGGTGACTTCACCGACGAAATTAGCGAACCCGGGCAGGCCGCAGCCCGCCAGCGCCGCCATCAACAGCGCCGAGCCGATGAAGGGCAGTTGACGGCAAAGTCCGCCGAGCCGGCTCATCTCCAGCGTGCCGGTCTGGCGGTAAATGTAGCCGCTCAAGGCAAACGTCAGCGCCGCGAGAAAGCCATGCGCCACCATGATGACCACCGCGCCAGTGACGCCGATCAGGTTCAGGCTGGCGATGCCGAGGAAAATGAAGCCCATGTGCGCCACGCTGGAATTGCCGATGAGCAGATTCAAATCCTTCTGCCGCATCGCCACCCAGCCGACGTACAGAATGTTGCCAAGGCAGAGCCAGGCGAGAATCTGCATCCAATGTTGCGCCGCCTGCGGCAGCAGCGGCAACGCAATGCGAATCAAACCGTACAGCCCGAATTTTTTCAGCACGCCCGCGTGCAGCATCGCGGTCGGCGAGGGCGCGGAACCGTAGCCCAGGGGTGCCCAGGTATGGAACGGCCACAGCGAAACCAGGATGCCAAAACCGAACAGCAGCAGCGGGAAGATGAAATTCTGCGCACTGGCCGCGAGCGGACTGGCTTGGGCGTGTTCAATGAGCTTCGGAATATCGAACGTATTGGCGCCAGATTGCAGGTAGAGCGCGATAAGGCCGATGAGCGCAATCAGCGCGCCGGCGCTCAAATAAAGCGTGATCTGGAACGTGGCATAATTCTTCCGTTCGCCGCGGCCCCACACGCCAATCATGATGAACGTCGGCACCAGCGCCAGTTCATGCAGGAAATAGAAGAAGAACAGGTCCAGCGATGCGAACGCGCCCAAAATGCCGCCGGCCATCACCAGCAACAGGATGTAAAACTCCTTTTCGCGCGCCTGGATTTCGAACGAGCAGCACGCCGCCGCAAACGCCACGATGGCGCCCATCAAAATCAGCCCGACGTTCAGGCCGTCCACGCCCACGTGGTAGCTGATGCCCAGCGATGCCACCCACGGGATTTGTTGTTCAAACTGGTACCCGGGCAGGCCGGCCTGGAACTGGCAGAACATTTTTATCGCCAGCACCATCGGTACGAACGTGGCGAACAGGGCGACAACGCGGAGGATGACGCGGTAATTGCGCGGCACCAAAATCAGCGCCAGTGCCGCCAGCAGCGGCCAACCGAAAATGTAAGTTAGAATGGATATCGTCATTTATCTTCGCAACACAAACCACAGCACCGTCGCCACGCCCAGCACAAACAGGAAGGCGTAGGTCTGGAGGTTGCCGGTCTGCATGAGCCGCAACGCGCGCCCGGTAAAATCCGTGCCGCCGCGGACCAGGCCGATGCAGAACCAATCCACCAGCCAACGGTCGATGAAATCAAACACCGCGGCGACCAGATCGTGCGCCCGGATGAAAGTGGCCTCGTAAATGTCGTCAAAATAGAACTTATTCTTCATGGCGACCGCCAATCCGCCGAGCTTGGCCGGCAGCGGATCCGTCGCCGCGTTCTGGTATAACGCCCGGGCGGTAAAAAAGCCCAGCGCCACGAACCCAATCCCGATCATGGCGCCAACGGGGGACTGGGTAAATGGCTCGACCATTCTTTGCGCCAGCGAGGGGCTGGATTCTCCCGGTGAAAATTGTCCGAGGAAAATATCGCTGACGGGGAGAATCCCGCCGATGAGCGCGAACGCGGCCAGCACGATCAACGGCCCGGTCATGACCGCGGGTGATTCGTGTGCGTGCCCGGCGGCATCCGTCCTGGGTTTGCCGACAAAGGCGACGTAAAACAGCCGGAACATGTAAAACGCCGTCAAGCCGGCCACGGCGGCCCCGAGCACGAAGAGCAGATAATTTTTCTGTTCGAGCGCCTGCGCCAAAATGGAGTCCTTGGAGTAAAAGCCGCTGAACGGCGGCACACCGCTCAAGGCCAGCGTGCCGGCCAGGAAGGTCCAGAAGGTGATCCCCATCTTTTTGCAGAGGCCGCCCATCTTCCAGATGTCCTGTTCCTCATGCAGCGCATGGATGACCGAGCCGGCGCCGAGGAACAGCAGCGCCTTGAAAAACGCGTGCGTGGTCAAGTGGAACATCGCCGGCGTCGGGCCGGACAGCCCGACCGCCATGACCATGTAACCGAGTTGCGACAGCGTCGAATAGGCGAGGATGCGCTTGATGTCGTTTTGCTGAACGGCAATCAATGCCGCGAGCAGCGCGGTGAAGCCGCCAATGTACGCGATGAAGTCCAAGGCTGGCGCGTCGAGCAGGAATACAATCCGGCAAAGCATATAAACACCCGCGGCGACCATGGTGGCAGCATGGATGAGGGCGCTGACGGGGGTCGGGCCTTCCATCGCGTCGGGCAGCCAGACGTGCAGCGGAAATTGCGCGGACTTGCCCATCGCCCCGCAGAA